>VBAS01000041.1:1493-23028 GCA_005882975.1 Bacteroidota bacterium
TGGTATTGTAAACATTCACAGCGGCTATTGTAGAATCAGTTTTAGCATCATAGATCTTTCCTTTTACGGTTGACTGTGCATGAAGGTCCATGAAGAAAGTAAATAATAAGAAAGCACATAGTTTTAGCCGTAGAAGCATTGTTAAAAGTAGGGAACAGCTTAATCCACATTTTTTTGCGAGCCGCAAATGTTTGTTAAATACATTAAAACAAACAAGGCTGTACGATGTTGTCCATGTTGAGAAAAAATATTCTCTTAGACTAATTCGCTTGTTTATTTATCATCCACTTTATTCCGAACTTATCGAAAAACATTCCGAAATAATCACCCCAGGGAGCTTTGGCCATTGGTACAATAACTTTTCCACCGGCTGAAAGATTGTTAAATAATTTATCCGCCAGCTTTTCACTGTCAGGATGAAGAGAAAGAGAAAAATTGTTTCCTGCAACAAATGGTCCGCCCATAGAACCAAGATGATCATTCCTCATTATTTTAACTCCGTGTGGAGCATCTAATGCTACATGCATGACTTTCTTTTTATCTGTATCGGGCATTTGCCCGCCATTTGGTGAATCACCAAAACGTTGAAGATTTGTGATCTTTCCGTCAAGAGCAGAGGCATAAAAATTAAATGCTTCTTCTGTATTTCCATTAAATGTAACGTAGGCTGCTAACATGATAATGGTTTTTAAATAGCAAATTTAAGAATTAATAAAAAGCGATCTCTTATGTGCAGGATTTATTACAATTAACTAAAATTTGAAGCCTATCTTTTTATCAATTCACCAGCTGATGACTATTTTCAGCGAGTTAACACAGAAAATTTTGACTCCACAAACCACCAGGCCGGGAAAATTTTGGATATTCTTACCAGTCGTTGGATGTATTCTGTTCATTATTCTTTATGTAGTTGCAGCATTCTTATATCCCGGAGGCTCGGGAACAAATAAAACTTCTGTTGGGTATAACTGGATGGAGAACTATTGGTGCAACCTCTTAAACAAAACTGCAATTAATGGACAGGTCAATAATGCAAAGCCTGTTGCTATGACTGCGATGGTCATACTTTGTATTTCGCTTTCATTTTTTTGGATGTTCTTTCCAGTAGTACTGCAATTAAAAAAGCATCACAGGAATATTATTCAAATGGCAGGAACAGCTTCTATGTTCGCTGCTTTTTTATTGCTCACAAAAGTTGATCATGATCTTGCCGTTAATTTTTCTTCTTCATTGGGCTTAGTTGCAATGCTTGGGGTATTGGTAGCTCTTTACCAACTTAAATGGAATAAGCTTTTTGCCTTTGGTCTTTTTAACCTGCTGCTCGTTGCATTGAATAATTATCTTTATTACATAATAAGCGATCTGACCTATCTGCCCATTGTTCAGAAACTTACTTTTCTGTCTTTTCTTTTTTGGATATGTTGTATTGAAATAAAAATGGATAAGAAGAAAATAGCAAATGTTTAATGAAGTAAATGATTTTGCGGCATTGAATATTTAAAGATAAATTCATAAAGCAAAAAACAGTTTATGCCTGAGATCGTAATTGAAGCCCGGAGTGCGGCCATCAGCAAAGCAGTGAAAGTAAAACGCATTCTTCCGTTTCGTCTTCGCAGAATGGTCGGTGCTTTTATTTTTATGGATCATGCAGGGCCAATTATCGAGATTCCGGCCCAACCATCAACATTAGATGTGTTGCCTCATCCACACATTGGTCTTTCTACTGTCAGTTATTTATTTGGCGGTCAGGTAACACATCGCGATAGCTTGGGTGTCGAGCAGATCATTCGTCCGGGTGAAGTAAACTGGATGACCGCAGGAAGCGGCATTGCACATTCCGAAAGATTTGAAGACCCCTCAGCACTTACCGGGGGATTGGAAATGATACAAACATGGGTAGCACTTCCCGAACAAGATGAAGAAGCATCTCCATCTTTCAATAACTATACGCCTGGCCAACTTCCTGTTTTTACTGATAAAGGTGTATGGATGCGATTAATAGCTGGTAATGCATACGGGCTGAACAACGATGTAAAGACTAATTCACCTTTGTTTTATCTGCATGTTAATTTACAACAGGGCGCAACATTCGCACTTCCAAAAGAGCATACCGAAAGAGGCTTTTACATTGTGAAAGGAAGTATAGAAGTATCAGGTATTACATATACCGATGGGAAAATGCTTGTATTCAGCAAAGGTGACGATCCTGTAATCATTGCTAAAGAAAACACTACGCTGATGCTTTTAGGAGGTGAACCTTTAGGTGAACGGTTTATCTGGTGGAATTTTGTTTCTTCCCGGAAAGAACGTATTGAGCAAGCTAAAGAAGATTGGAAACAGGGCAGAATTATTTTACCACCTAATGATAATAAAGAATTTGTTCCATTGCCTGATGACAGATCAAAACCGGCAGGAAGTTCACCAAAACCTGAACCACTTTCATAACATTTAGGGATTGAAAAATTAAATTTAAAATGATGAAAATTTTGTTCGTGATAGCAGTTACCATGTTTTCGATAAACTCATCTTCACAAACGATCAGCTTTGATAAAAGCAATCTTGAAGCAAATGGAGCCTATATGTCGATCGAAAAAATGAATGACAAAAAGGTTGTAAAAATTGTAAAAGATTCAACACAAACAGGGGCGGACTTGCCAACCTTTGTGAAAATAAAAAATGTTGACTTCAAAGACGGAACTATCGAAGTAAAAGTATTAAGCCAGTTATTAAAAAACGCACCAGCATCCGCCAGGGGTTTTATAGGAATCGCCTTTCACATTGATCCACCGAACTCAAAATTTGAAGGAATTTATCTGCGTCCAACTAATGGCCGCACCGAAGACCAATTGAGGCGAAATCATTCCATTCAATATTTTTCTTACCCCGATTATGATTTTGACAGGTTAAGAAAAGAAGCCAATGGTGTTTATGAATCGTATGCTGACATGGGTCTCAATGAATGGATAACTATGCGAATTGAAGTGCAAGGCAAACAAGCCAAACTGTTTTTAAATGATAACAAACAGCCTTCTTTAATTGTGAATGATCTGAAACTGGGAGACAATGTTTCAGGTGCGATTGGTTTGTGGGTTGATATCGGAACAGAAGGATATTTTAAAGATCTGAAGATCACAAAGAATTAAGATTTTCTTTGACCTTCGTTCGGGGTTGAAAAAAATCAACACTATTTCGGAATCGCCATCCATTTTTTGCCTGTTAGTGCAAAAGATCGCCCTTCACAAGTGTCATCAACCAAAGTCAATGTAAAACTATCACCGCTAAGTTTGATCTTATAGGTTCCTTTTATGTCAGGACAGCCCGTTTCCTCGGAGCCGTAATCAACTAATATTAATGTGTTATTAGTAATTTGAGAGTGGAACCTTACCTGCACTCTTCCCTTGCTATTTGTGACAAAGCTGGAATCTGAATAAATGTGAAAAGTGGCGGTATCGTTAACAGGAGCACTGATATAGCTTTTCCAGTTCCTGTTTTCAATAGACTGCGCTTCGATCTTTGATACCGCTGATGCTAAAAGAAATAAAGCGCCGAATAGGAATAACTTTTTCATAATGGTTTTTATTTTATCAATGATGCGGGAGATAAAAGATGTTGACATCCTGATGATTCTCCCGCACCTGTGACGTTTAATTTTGAAGACAGGTTACATAATGGCCATATTTTTCCGCCGGGTGTTGGACTGGCAGGGCAACTCGAAGGAAGCGGTCTCAGGCGATTTAAATTTATAATTGCTATTTTCATCACACTTCTATCAATTTTTATAAATAACTTAAACATTCAAATTCTCCTTTTATGAAAAAGATAAACTCAATTGCAATAGGATTTTTATTTCTGCTTTTAGCAGTCGGTGCAAATGCACAATCTAAGACAGGTGCTGATTTTTTTGCAGGCAAATGGAAAGTATTGATCATTGGTACTCCATATGGAGATCTGAAAAGAATTTATGTGTTGGAGAAGAACGACAATACACTTACAGGAATAGTGCAGGATTCTACCGGTAAAGAAATTACCAAATGTTCTAAGGTGGAAGTAAAAGATAATGAAGTGACTCTTTACTACCAGGCCATGGGAAATGATGTTAGTATAACACTGATAAAAAAGGACGACGATCATGTTACCGGGTCTGTGCTTGGACAGTTTGATGCTAGCGGAGTACGGATAAAATAAATAGAATTTTTCTGTCCGGAAGAGCTTGCCTGCAGATAAAAATTTGAAACACGGAGACACGATGACACGGTGAGTCAAGTAGTTTTCTCTGTGTTTCTTTGTGTTTCTTTGTGCCCTCTGTGCCACCGTGGTTCAAAAAAACCGAAAAGAGTTAACTTACCTTTCATACAATCAGCGTAAAAAATATTCTCCTTTTGAAGTAACTTTAAGTATAAAGTGCAGGGGACATTGAAGAAGTTTGGTTTCATATTCATTATTTTTTTCTTCGCCTTCTCTTCGAAAGCGCAACAAGCCAATTGTACTTTTCTTCCACCCCAATTCACTATTCACTTTGGCGCTGGTAATATACGGGACGTAAATAGCGATGAACTTTATAGTTACCGGCGGGTTTCGTATTCCTGTCCCTCGGATGGATATTATTCATTTGCTTCTTATACTAGTGAATGCTTTAATGATGATTGGCATACGCTTTATGAGGATCACACAGCGGGAGATGTCAATGGGAATATGTTGCTGGTAAATGCCGGAAGAGCAGGAGCTGTGTTTCTGAAAATGCCTGTTCCGGGATTGAAGAGTAATACTATTTATGAACTTGGTCTGTGGCTGATGAATCTTTGCAAGCCAACAAAGAAATGCGGATCTCTATTATTGCCTGAATTAAACATCCGGTTAGAAACATCGGAAGGAAATGTCGTTGCAAATATTGTGACAGGAGTATTGCCAAGACTTGAAGATCCAAAATGGACACAACATAGAGCCACTTTTACCACACCGCCTGCAACCTCAACATTGATGATGGTGATGTCGGATAAAAATCCGAGTGGTTGCGGAAATGATTTTGCATTAGACGATATCACATTCAGGGAATGTGTAAAACAAATAACACAAGTTGCTCCAAAACAAATTCCTGCAACAAAGCAGTCGAATGCATTGAAGCAGCCCGTCACTTCGAAACCACCTCCAAAAAAAGTTATAACTCCACCAAAAAAAGAACAGGCGGCTGTTGTTATAAAACCAAAAACTGATACGATAGCAAAAACAAATTCAGTTGTAAAGCAAGATCAGAAAATATTTACTGCCACTCCGTTGGTTTTAAAGACGAGGGAAAATGCATTGATCAGGAGAATTGAGACGGAAGCAAGTGAAATAAAAATTGAACTCTATGATAATGGTGAGATCGATGGGGATACGATCAGCATTTATCACAACAATGAATTAATAAGATCGCATATGCGCCTTTCCCATAAACCGATCACCGTTAGCATCGGTGTAAATCCCGATCAACCTCACCATGAAATTGTCATGGTCGCCGAAAATTTAGGTTCTATTCCGCCGAATACTTCAGTCATGATCATTACCACACCGACCAACCGTTATGAAGTTCTTATCTCATCCAGTGAGCAAAAAAATGCGAAGGTTGTTTTTGATCTAAAAAAATGAGACGATAGCCGTTGTATTATTTTGAAGGAGATTCTGAGATTTTATCAGCGACAAATTTCCGGGTTGCTTCGCCATTCACTAATTTGTATTGTATCCTGCGAATGCCACCAGTTGGGTTACTATTCGGATCGCCTGCTTTATAAATGGGGAATTCCTGAATTAGTGCGGATCCATTTACAGAGAAAGTGTCATGACCCATATAACCTTTCTTCAGTTTAGGGTTTTCACTCACCGGTGGAAAATAAACCTGGCTCAATGACTTTGTACCGTTAGCAGAAAATGCAATTACATTGCCATAGGTTCCGCTTCCTGCGGATTGTGTAAATATCAATAATTCAGGAAAGCCATCTGCGTTTAGATCTGCCACCTGCGCATCTGTTACTTTCCCGTCAATTTGAAGTTCCAATCTTTTATTAGTTTCCTCAAACCCTTTTGATTGGATAAAAAGTTGTCTTAAAGAACCATTCCCTTTTGTATTTATTTCGAACGATATGTTTTTAAATTCTAATGTCTTTTGAAAAGAATAAGTTTCTTTTTCAACGGGAGATTTTTCAATAACAGTTTCATGGCTTTTGGTGGTGTCTTCTAATTTATTGTCCTGGGATTGTGTTTCGGTTTGGTCATTACAGCTGGTAATGATCATTAATCCAATGGTTAAGTAAATGATTGTCTTTGATCTTTTCATTTTTTATGTATTACTAAGGTAAAATTGTGCCAACATTGCAACTCTTCCCGCAATACTAGTGGGTTTGCATCTCCTGCATAGTTTTTTCTATTGTATCCGGGTTCATATACCGTTCATACTTACCATTTCCGTTTCCTTTATTTACATAGTCACTGCCCCGCCAATTATGAACATGCATTACTTCCCTTACATGCTTACTGTATGCAAGAAGATACTTCCCAAGACCATGCTGAATACAGATCCGGTCCGTATTATATTCCATTTTATCTAAGTATCGTTTTGAAACATGACTGATGCCAACACCAATTGTCTGCGGAAAATTTTTACTATTGAAATCTACTACATGACTTAACTCATGCCCGATAACGCCAACCTGTTGCTCGAATGTGAGATTCTGAAGCAGAAGAGGTTTCAACGTATCAATCGTCTCGTTGCTGATCGTAATAATATAGGTGCGATGATCCTTTCTTTGAAATACACCGGCGAAATCAGGTTTGGTAGCCAGGCCTGTTCGTGCTTTTTTAATTTTAAAAACAATATGTACATTTTTTAATTCAGGAAAATAAGATAGAGCGGTAAGAATAGGCTTTTCAAATTGCCTGGGTATTTCTTTTTTGTTTCCAAATTCCGGTACAGAATCAATAATAGTTTCCCTGCTTGCGGCCTTAGCAACAAAAGGAAATATGATGATCAGTAGGAAGAAAAAGATCTTATATGGTTGGCCTGCGATTCGCATTAATGATTATAACAACAAAAATAAGGCAGCGGTTCTTGTCATTTGTTAATGGTTAGCAAAGAGAACAAAATACGTTAATACGCCAGGGCGTGAAGTCTGAGAATAAAATTCTTTCGTACATAATTAAATTTCAATTACACTGTGAATAACCCGTTAGTTACGGGGATGGCAAATAATAGTTTTAGTGGTACATTTGAAAGAACCTTAACAAACAACCTGACTATGATACTCAAGCAATCTATTCAACAAGTATTTGTTCAATTAAGCCAAACCCTTGAGGATTTAAACAATGATGAATACAGGCAACCGAGTAAAGTTTTGCTGAATGCAACTATCGGTGAGCATGTACGGCATATTATTGAATTGTTCCAGTGTCTTGAATCCGGGTATGAGAGAGGAATAGTTAACTACGAAAAAAGAAAACGTGATCATGAAATTGAGAACAATAAGGAATTGGCTTCTTCTCTATTAAAAGAAATTTATCAGAACATCGATAGATCGAATAAAGACATTTTGCTTGAAGCAGAAGACTATTGTGATCCTCTTGAAATTATTTCGATCCCTTCTAACTATTACCGCGAGCTTGCATATAACCTTGAACACACTATTCATCACATGGCATTAATACGGGTAGGAATCAACGAAGTTTCAGCTATCAGATTACCAGAAGAATTCGGAGTAGCTTATTCAACAGTTAAATACCGTCAGCAATGTGCACAGTAACCTTTATACCTTCAAATGATAAATTTTTCATTACCACTAATCGTGATGAAAAATTCAGTCGCAAAACTGCTATTCCACCGGGAATATTTGAGTATAATGGACAAAAATTATTTTTCCCAAAAGATGCAGATGCCGGTGGCACATGGATCGTAATGAAAGAAAACGGAGATGCGGCTGTACTATTGAATGGAGCATTTATTTGTCACACGGCGGAACCTCCTTACAGGCTAAGCAGGGGAATCATTTTGCTCGATATATTTTCTACAGAAAAACCATCTGTAACATTTTCAAAAATAAACCTGCAGGATATTGAACCATTTACATTGGTCTTACTTGAAAATAATTGTCTTTATGAATTCAGATGGGATGGTACAGAAAAATTTTGTAAACAATTAGATGTAAATATGCCATACATCTGGTCTTCCGCAACATTATACGATGGCTTTGTTATAAAGAAAAGAGAAAAGTGGTTTACTTCTTTTTTACTTGATCATCCAACTCTCACGCAACAGGATATCCTGGATTTTCATCGCTTTACCGGTGATGGGGATAAACGAAATGATTTGCTTATGACAAGGGATGGAATGTATACAACCGTAAGCATAACCAGCATATTGCTTACAAAGAATCGCGGATGTATCGAGTACCTCGATATACGTGGCAACACATCGTCAGAGATAAAAATTGAATTGTTACAGTCATCCCAAACAATTGAATGAAAAGGATCCTGTTCCAACCTTTTTTCATCAGATTATTTAACTGGGAGTATTGGCCCTTTAATGTAGTGTACGGACCGTTATTTCTTTATTGGTTTTTTCTTTCTTTAAAAGCAAGGTCATTCTTCTTTTTCAATACATCGAATCCAACCATAAAGAATGGCGGGTTTCTTATGGAATCAAAAAAAGAAGTTTATGATCTGATCCCATTCGAATATTATCCAGCCACACTTTTTTTTAAAGCTACTTCTCCACTGCAGGATATTCTTGCACTTATCAAACAACGAAACTTAAAATATCCTTTGATCGGCAAACCAGATATTGGCATGAAGGGAATGATGGTAAAAAAATTGGAAAATGAAAATGAATTGTTGTCTTATGCTACAAATTCCAAAGTTGATTTTCTTATCCAGGAATATGTTCCTTATAAAAATGAGATCGGTATATTTTATTATCGTTTTCCAAACGAAGAAAAGGGACATATTTCAGGAATAGTAAAAAAAGAATTTCTTACTGTAACCGGCGATGGAATTTCTACTGTTGAACAATTGCTTTCAAAAAGCAAGAGAGCCATTTTGCAATTACCCACCTTGAGAGTAAAGGAAAAAGAGAAAATGAATATTGTTTTAAAAGAAGGAGAGGTGTTAATAATTGTTCCCTACGGTAATCATGTAAGAGGTGCAAAATTCCTGGATGACAGCAGCCTGGCCGATGAAGAATTGACAAATACAATTGATTCCATCTGTAAAAAAGTAAAGGGATTTTATTTCGGACGGCTTGACATTCGCTATAATGACTGGGAAGAATTAAAACAAGGAAAAAATTTTTCCATTATAGAGTTGAATGGTTCCGGAAGTGAGCCAACACATATATATGATCCCCGCCATTCTGTTTTTTGGGCCTGGAAAGAAATTGCAAAGCACTGGAAAATATTATATCGTATCAGTAAATTAAATCATCAACTGCAAAATGTTCCTTATATGACAACAAGATCAGGGTTGGATATGTTCAAACAGAATAGCGAGTATGTAAAATTGCTAAACGGTAATTAATATTATTGCTTCCATACCTGGACGGTTTTTTTCATTTGCCCGTTATTCCAATCTATGGATATCAAATAAATTCCGCTTGTCAATGGTTTCATGTCAACGTTAAGCTGATTGCTGCCTTGTAAGATCATATCTCTTTGCATTTTTACTAATGAACCTTTGCTATCAAAGATATTTATCATAACCTGCGAAGCAGTTTCCGTGGTTATATTAATAAATGATTTATCCCGAACAGGGTTAGGCCACAGTTTGAATGTAGTTGTTACACTGCAGGTTGATTGAATTATACTGGTAAACTGTGGGCTGCCATTCAGGTCAAACTCCACAATGCGATAGTAATTATTTTGAGCGGAATTGTTATCCATGAAGGAATAACTTTTTTCACTATTACTATTTCCTGATGCAGGCAACGATCCTATGACGCTCCAATGAATACCATCTTCACTTTTTTCAATATCAAAATGACTGCTGTTTTGTTCCAGTGCCGTCCTCCATGTCAGTAAAACTTTTTTATTATCACATTTTGCATTGAATAAGGTGAATAGAACAGGTTGTTGTGTCAGTGGAGATGCATCTACAGCAGATATGTCTGGTAAGGTTGATAGTGACATATAAAAGAGACCGCCGGTGCTGGCATCCCAAAGTCGATTGTCAAGAATATCAATTTTGTAAGAGAAATGATTGAATACAACACTGAAATTTACAAACGGATCCTGAAGAGCATCTTTTTTTATAAAGTAAAAAAGAGTATTAGAACTACCATTAAAAATATACCGCGTCTTGATCAATGCCTGTTTTGCATTAACAATATTAGTAGCAGCAGTAGGAAGACTGTTGCCAATCCGCTGCCAGGTAAATCCATCATCAGTACTCATATAAAACCTTCCGCCGCCGCTTGCATAAAAGAGAGTGTCATGCGCGGTAACAATATCATATGCTTTTTCATTTGGGCTGATCTGTCCACTTAGCAATCGCTCCTCCCATGTTGTCGAATTAGCAGGCAGATAGTCATATATGCCGTTCGCATTTGTTCCAGCCACCAATGCATTACTGTTACCTGCAATGCAATTGAGATTGGCGCTTAGATCTGAAAGGCCGTTTCCAAAAAATAACCATTTGTTTTTGCTAACGGGGTCTAGTTTATAAACTGAATTACCTAAGGTGGCAGCATACAAGTCTCCTTTAAATTCACAGAAATCAGAAATATCCGGAAATAATAAACCAGTTCTGATATTTTGCCAGGTTAATCCACCATCGGAACTTTTAAAAACTCCGGAGGGGGCAGATGCTGCATATAATTCATCTTTGTAAACTATTATATTGTTGATCAATGGAGGACTTGGAATCGTAGCTGTTGAATCCCAGGTTTGTCCCTCATCCTTGCTCACGTAAATTATTTTTTTTCCACCTGCATAAAGTATATTGTCTTTATGGTATACAGTGAAAATATCAGAAGAAGGCAATTGTTGAACCCTTGTCCATTGAGAAAATGAAGTTGAAAAATATAAGACAGAAACAAGTGTAAATATAAGTTTCATGATTTTTTGTTAGTGGTTTTTATAAAGATTGTGCTGTTTCATTCAGCACAATCCTGTTTTTGATTTTATAAAAGAGTACAGTTAAAAATGCTCAGGCTGTATGGATCCATTTTTTGAATGCAGGAGCGGTTTCCTGGCTGATAATAATAAAATGCTGATCATTTAATCCGACAGGATTCATTTCTACGCTCAACTTTACTTTTTCGTAGGTCCTGAAACTTTTGATATGACCAATATTGATGATATATTGCCTGTTAGCACGGAAAAAAATATTTTTGTCAAGTTCGAGTTCAAGAATGGCGAGATTTTCATTTGTAATAAATTTTTTACCGATCTTGTCGATCGCATACACGATCTTATTCTCTGTGTAGAATAAGACAATGTTCTCAAGCAGTATAAAAATATTTTCTATACCTTTTTTTACAACCAACCTTGTTCTCTTCTTTCTTTCGGGGAAATGTATTGTTTTAACAAGACCAGGCTCTCTTTCATGGAAATAATTTGAGAGCAACCCATCTCCTGCAAGCATTTTTTCTTTGAGTATGTTGTCTTTATTAAATAACGTGTTTAGCATATTACAAGGATTAAAAGTTTTATTTATTTTCAGCGTTCGAAATTGAAACCCACTTTCTTCAAAGTTTCACCGACTTCGAAAGGCACCGTGAAGGATGAATTGCCAACATTCTCTATCGTATAAAAAAAGCCAACTTTCAATAATGAAGGATCGTTGCCCGGCACAAACTTTTCTACAAATACAGGGTGATCGAGGCTGGGTATATCTTTTAATTTTATTGGGGCCAATACCGAGTCCCAAAGAACTTCCCCGGTTGGTTTTTTTATTGCAAGTGTAAACGTCACCATGGTATTATCAGTCGACAGATCGCTGTTGGTAAAAAGTACAAACTGAACCAGGCGGGGTATTGCATTGTGAGGATTATACGATGGCGTATATTTTTTACATGACGTTCCGATCATAATGATCGAAACAATTAAAATTGATAAAACGATATTTTTTTTCATTTTTTTGGTTTAAGAAAATTGAGAAAAGTAGATACTGATAGGAGATTGTATTATGAAGACGATCAATTCCGAATATTCCTATCAGTATCTTTTTTAGTGTCTTCGAAGCGATAACCCATTTCTAACATTGTATCTCGTATACCTTCCGACACTGCTTCTGAAAAGAGCTTCTTAAATGTTTTACGTTTTTTGAAGCGATGTACAATAAGAAGTATTACCCTTTTCATAGTTCTAATAGCTTATTGAACGATCACTAATGGATTCATTGGTTTAAAAACACCTTCAGGATTATTCTTCCATACCCATGCATGCAAAGTCCACCATCCGGTATTAAGAGTGTTTTCATCCCACACATCATCGTTTCCTGTAAATCCTTCTGGTGCTACATGAAGTGGTAGAGAGCTCATTGGCACTGCATATTCTACAGCTACTAATTCGAATTTGCCATTATCTTTTTTATTATACACAAGGATCGGTGGCTTCTTCATATCAAACACAGAGCTGACCAATTGCGCTTTCAAAAAGTGATAACCCATCATTGGCATTACCAGGCCGATATCCACATAACTATCTCCAAATGCATGTTCGATATTTTGATACCTGGCTGTTGCAGCACGTACTTGCTGAAGTTCCAATAGTGTTTGTGGATCAAGGCCATTGTATTGGCTAAATAATTCCAGATCAGGTTTCCCATTATTATTTGTCACTTGTTCTGTGCTATTATCCTTCGGTTTGTTTGCTTCATATTTATTACATGCTGTAAATAGAAATGAGAAAAATAATATTACCATGTAAAGAATGGGTTGTGTACTCCATTTGCTGTAATTAACCTGTGCATTCATGAACGTTTTAAGGGGACGATCTGTCGCACTAAATAAATTTTTCATTTTAGTTTTTGTTTTTTTTGTTCATATAAATTGTTTTTATTGACCTTGTTTAACTTTGGCAACTCTCAGCGGTATTAACCCATGAGCTTCTTTATGTGTGTTGATCAATGCCATTGAATCCGGGGCCTGTGCCAGGCATAGAACTGTTCCTCTTTTTTCATCTACCCAATAGTTTATAAGGTTGACACCATATTTTCCCTGTACAGCAAGATCTTTTTGGTGTGCGCCGGCAACATCAGCTGCAGTCACTTTTCCTGCACCCAGCTCATGTATATCCAAGTACAAATCATTTTTTCCTTTTATGACAGCCTCTTGTCCTTCGCTTACCTGGTAAAATTCATCTGGTAAAAGACCGTGTGCCTCAGCATGTGTTTTGCGAATGGCTTCTGTGTTATCAGCAGATGAAAGACAATAAACATCTCCTTTAGCCTCATCAAACCAATACTTAAGAATAGTAACATGATATTTTTTTTCAACAGTGAGATCTTTTTGATGTGCAGCTTCCACGTCTTTTGCAGAAACCTTTCCAGCACCAAAATGGTGGACATCTATATAGTAGTTTTTTGACCGGCTATCAAAATTTCCGGCCTGACCGGCGGATTGTTGTGAAAAAAGGCCGAGCGTTGCAGTAGCAAAAAGCGTAAAAGCAAGAAATTGTTTCATAATAGAAAATTGATTTAAGAATTAATAGTTTGAATTAATCCGCAAAGCAACCTTCAATTACCGACAGACGTTTAAGGGTTTTTCCCTATTTTAGAAATAACCATTCCTTATTTTAAACGTGAATTATGGAGCTGATCGAACGAGATGGATTTTTGAGATCACTTGAAACAAAGTTTGAAAGTGTTACTGAAGGTGAAGGCCATTGCATATTGCTTAGCGGAGAAGCTGGCATCGGCAAAACTTCATTGATCAAATCTTTTTACAAAGAGAAAAAAGATAATTGTAAAATTTACCAGGGAACCTGTGATGCATTATTTACTCCACGTCCACTGGCGCCGATATATGATATTATCTGGCAGATCCAGAAGGATACAAAAGAAAATGAGTTGTATAATGTGGACAGGTCTTTATTATTCAACCAGCTTTTTAGTGGTTTAGAACAACAAAAGAAACCTGTCATTATTATTATTGAGGATATACATTGGGCAGATGAAGCTACACTTGACTTTATAAAATTTTTTGCAAGACGTATCGTTCGTTTGCATTGTCTTTTCATTCTTTCTTACCGTGATAATGAGATCCTCGATAATCATCCTTTAAGAAATGTACTTGGCCAATTGTCTCCGGATTCTTTAACCCGGTTACAGTTACTTCCTTTATCAAGAGATGCTGTTGAAAAAATGTCCGAAGAGAGAGGTTACAAAGGTGAAGATGTGTTTAGCATTTCTGGCGGAAATCCATTTTATGTATCAGAGATACTTGCCAGTTATAGTACCGGAGTTCCTGAAAATATTAAAGATGCCATACTTTCTGTTTATCACCGGCAGGAAAAAGGAACGAAAAATGCATGGGAGATATGCTCTGTAATTCCGGAAGGGTTAGAAATTAATCGATTTGCAAAAATTAAATCCAGTTGGGACGAGGGAATGGATCATTGTTTTGCCCTGCAGATCATTGTTGCAAAAAAAGATAGAATAGTTTTTAAACATGAATTGTACAGGCGGACAATTGAAGGGTCACTTTCCCCATTTAAGCGTATAGCCCTAAATAAAAAAATGCTCGAGCTTTTTTTAGATTCTTTTGAAGCCGAAGGAGAAATTGAGCGGATCGTGCATTATGCAAAGAATGCAAACGAAAACGAACTGGTTGTAAAATATGCGCCGATAGCAGCCGTGCAGGCTGCATGTGTAGGAGCTCATATAGAAGCTTCTAAATTATTTCTAATGGCAATTGAATATTCCGATGGAAGCGATGTAGATAAAATGGTGTCATTTTATGAATCCTATGCATATGAATGTTATCTCACTAACCAGATCAAAGAAGCGATCATATATCAGGGCAAAGCACTAAAGGCCTGGCAGAAAAAAAATGAAATGGAACAGGCAGGAAATTGCCTGAGATTTCTTTCAAGGCTATGGTGGTTTGATGGCAACCGGCAAGAGGCTGAAAAGTATGCTAAAGAAGCAATTGAAATTTTAGCATCACAAGCAGCATCAAAAGCAAAGGCACTTGCCTATAGTAATATGTCTCAATTAAAAATGCTTTCCGATGAAACTGCCGAAAGCCTGGAATGGGGAAATAAAGCTATTGACATGGCTAAAGAAATAGGGGATGATGAAATTCTTTGCCATGCAATGAATAATGTAGGTAGTGCATTATGGAAAAGTAAGTCCTCGAAAGAAAAAGGCAAAGCAATGTTGCTCGAAAGCCTGGATCTCGCATTAAAAAATTCTTTTCATGAACACGTCGCAAGGGCTTACTCAAACATTGCAAGCAATTATTTGCTTTTAAAAGAATATGAATTAACCCGGGAAATTTTAGAGAAGAGTATAAACTATTGTGAAGAAAGAAACCTGGACTCATCCAAAAACTATCAATTTTATTTAAAGGCCCGGGTCTTTTTGGAAACAGGTCATTGGCAACAAGCATATTCGGTCGTAGAAAATTTACTTTTAAGTCCAAGCCAGGTAGGCTCGGTTAAAATAGGTGCTTTGGCAGTTATGGCTATTATTAAAGTAAGAAAAGGTGAAGACGATGCATTAGTTTATTTGAACGAAGCAAAACTGCTTGCAATAAAAACAAAAGAACATTCCCGTATAATACGCGTAATGATAGAAGAGTTAGAATATGAATGGTTGACAGGAAAAAAACGAATAACTGAAGATGAGTTAAAGCTATCGATCGAGCTTGTTCAAAGAGTTGAGAATATCGCCCTAAACAGTGAATTTGCTTTTTGGCTACAAAAAGTTAGAAAAATAGAACTCGCATTACCCGAATTGTATGAGCCCTATAAATTTTTAAAAGAAGGAAAGATCAGATCGGCTGCCGCGTTTTGGGATAAAACGGGTTGTCCGTTTGAAAAAGCATTTGCCTTATTTGCAGGAAACGAAGATGACAAAAAGGATTCTCTTTTAATTTTTCAACAAATAGGAGCAGACGCAGTTTACGAAAAAATAAAAATGGAGATGCGTGCCGTTGGTATTAAAAAAATTCCAAGAGGGTTAAGGGAAAGTACAAAAACCAATCCTGCACAGCTAACAAACCGTGAGCTTGATGTTCTTCACTTGTTGCAAAAAGGGATTCAAAACAAGGAAATTGCGGGAACACTTTTTATTTCTCCTAAAACTGCTGATCATCACATTTCCAATATTTTGTTTAAGTTGGATGTGAAGTCGAGGGCAATGGCGGTTACCGAAGCAGTTCGTTTGGGTATTCTAAAATAGGGAAGGGGCAAATTGCAATTTGGGTGAGTCCCCTTAGATCCTTATAAAACAATAAGAATAGTTTTATAGGAACACAAAATTTATAAAAATGAAAAAATTTATTATCGAACGGAAACTGCCAGGCGCAGGAAACATGACAGCTGAGGAGCTACAAGCTATTTCTAAAACATCTGTCACCGTTATAACAATTTTAGGTAAACCATATAAATGGATCGAGTCTTTTGTAACTGAGGACAAGATTTATTGCATACATGAAGCGGATAGCGAAGATGTCATTCGGGAGCATGCTAAGTGCGGAAATTTTCCTGTCAATAAAATTGAGGAAATAAAAGTTGTTATAAGCCCATCTACCGCGGACGATGACATTTAATTCACTGCGAAATATTCCTTCTACCAGATCTACTGCCCGGCAACTTGCCGGGTTTTTTTTTATAAAATAGGTAAGCATTCATATTTAAATAGGGAATAACTCTGTCATTAAAGAAGTCAGGAGATATCAATTTTGTGATATGAAAGTATCATATAAAAAATATGAATTATTAAACAAAAAAAATAAAACAAAAAAAATGAAAAAGAATCTTATTGCATTAGTAATTGTAGGCGCTGCCACCTTCGGTGGAACAAACGGTGCAAATGCTCAGATCGCATCAAACAGTAATTCATTGGAGTATCAAATGAATGCTACCAACACAAAAAATTCCATGAATGAACTGGCCATCAGCCCCAGGGCATTAAAAGATTTCGCGTATTCGCATAAAAATGTTACAGGCGAAAGCTGGACGAAGGTCAAAGGTGGCTTTTCTGTTAGATTTCTTGCAGATAATGTAACAACGACCATCTACTATGATAAAAAAGGAAATTGGGCTGGTAGTTTAAAATATTATGGTGAAGAAAAAATGCTCCATGACATCAGGCATATTGTTAAAAGCACTTATTACGATTATAACATTGTGTATACACAAGAAATAGAAACAACAGATTCAGATGGAGTGCCTACTTATGTTGTTTGTGTAGAAGACAAGACTAAGATCAAAATGATACGTGTAGTAGGCGGCGAAATGAGTGAGTGGAAGGAGTATACAAAAACGAACTAAGGCTCCGGTTTACTAAGAAACATTAATTGGATAAGTATGAATGCTGCGATCAAAAAGGCTTTTTCAAATTTTCTCTCCGGCGAAGAGTTGAAACTAGCTATCGAAGGCTGTGTTTTGAATGATAGGTTGAGTCAGAACAGGATCTATAATTCTTTTTACAACTATGCGATGTCGATATGCGGCATTTATACAACCAATTATGAAGACTCAGTTGAAATAATAAATGATGGATTTCTAAAGATCTTTAAAGAGATACATCGTTACCAGCCATCTTATGCAGATCATATTCTTTCATTCAAAGGTTGGTTGCGGAAAATAATGTTATATACTACGATCGATCATTTCAGGAAAAATCAAAAGCATCGTTTTACAAAGGAACTGGATAATGAAGCAGACTGGTCATCGGCAGGTGAAGATCCACTTGATAAGGTTTCTTATAACGAGATCGTTAGATCAATGCAAAAGCTGACTCCCGGATATAGGATCATATTCAATCTTTTTATTGTTCAATTGGTACGTCCAAGTCAAACCTGGCAAGAGGAAGAAAGCAGTTGCAACAAATATTGCTTGACGAAAACCAAATAACAATACCTAAAAGAATGGAAAGGCATAATGCAAGAGTCGGGGTTAAAATTTCACCAGTACTCGAAGTTGAAGAGTATAATTATTGAATAATGACAAAGGGTGAACAGAATTCGTAAAGAGTTTTCTTTTCATGGTTGGCAGATTGGTTAATTGTTAAGAGACCGTTTTAAATAGACGGTCTCTTTTTTTATGCAAAAGGTTTAAAATATGAACAACTGTTCATGGGATTAAGTATGAAATTTGGGGAACAACATTTGAAAAACTGCGATTATGAAAAATATAAATACAGTCAAGATCAATTTTAAGGGAGGGATTATTTCTCCGGTGGATCTCTATAATATTTTACTTATTTCCGAAAGATCGGGATTGCTTTATGTTCGATTCGGACTACGACAGCAATTATTACTTGATGTAGCGATAGAAGAGATGAAAAGCATGACGGCTGATCTTGATAATTTGGGCATCAACTACGAAATAAACAAGGATGAGTTTCCAAACATAGTAAGCTCTTATCCCGCGGAGGAAGTTTTTATCACCAATACATGGTTGAACGAGGGTGTGTACAAGGATATATTTGCTACGATAAACTACCAGCCTCGTTTAAAAATAAATATCAGTGATAGTAATCAGAGTTTTACTCCTTTGCTTACTGGTAATATCAATTGGGTTGCCTCGCCAACTTCTTCACACTTTTGGCATTTGTTTATTCGTTTTCCAAAAACAAATATTGTTTATGAATGGAAGGATGTTGTTCATACAAATGATGTCGCAGCTTTCTCGAAAAATATTGAAGAAGTCATTTTACAGCATCGGGGAAAATTTTATGATAATACTTCGGCAAACGGTGATGAATTATATGAAATGATAAGGAGAACTGATTTTAATATAAAGGCCGCCGATGGACCACTTGCTTTACCTCCATTCAACCTTCCTTATTACGAAGGATTCAATAGTTATAATGATAAATACTGGCTGGGCATTTACAGGCGGGATGAATTGTTCAGTATAAAATTTTTAAAAGAAGTTTGCCAGCTTTTTCTTAAAACCCGGACCGGACAGTTGTGCTCAACACCATGGAAAACTATAATCATAAAGGATATCGAAGAAAAGAACAGGAAAGAATGGAATTATCTATTGGATAAATTTCAGGTCAATGTTCGTCATGCGGCAAATGAATTGAACTTCCAGGTTGATGATAATAGTATAGATGCATTAAAACTGAAACATCATTTGGTAAAATACCTGAATGACGATGATACAAGAACGTTCGGTGTATGTATAGGGATAAAGACAAAAATGAAAAGCGAAGTATTTAGCAGTATCTTGGTGCGCCGAAAACCTTTGATCAGGATCGGAAAGTTTGGATTTTTGTATTTGTATGATATTTTATGTGCTAAAGACTTTAATCCTAATGAACGTACTGGTTATGCTTATAGTAAAGACAACCCGAAATTTTTGCTGGCTGAGCAATTGAGGCGTGCTATTCTTTCTTATTATAAATATCATGCTGATAAGAAAGAGGAAGAAGTTGTCATCCAGGGGATAAAGAAAATAACTATATCATTAGAAAAGGAGGGAGATATTGTTTACCAATGTAAAAACTGCCTGACGGTTTATGATGAGCAACTTGGTGAGCCAGAAAATGGAATTGATCCCGGAACATTGTTTAAGGAGTTGCCTAACACTTATTCCTGCACTGTTTGTGATGCAACAAAAGACAATTTTGTAGCCGTGAAAAAAGAAGCGATTGGATTATGAACTTTTCAATTAATGCTGGTCAGACTTGGTCATTGAGCATTCGGGGAAGTAGTAAAAAATAAAGAAGGCAATCTTTAGATTGCCTTCACTGTTTTAGTGCCCGAGACTGGAATCGAACCAGCACATCCTTGCGAACGGCAGATTTTGAGTCTGCTGCGTCTACCAATTCCGCCACCCGGGCTAAGGGGCTGCAATATTACGACATCCCGTTTAATTGCTGTTGAATGCGATGGAGATATTTTTTCTTGTAATAATATTCTTTTACTTGCAGCAGTTCTTCTTCGGTAGTAACACCGTCCTGATAATGCTCCACAGTTTCTTTAACAGGCCCATAAATATCTGATTGCAAATTGTTGATCGCTGATTGCAAACTTAGTTTTAATTCCGGATCATCTTCAGCATCCATTAATTTTTCGTTTATTTCTAACACTTCCATCAAAAAATCCGGCGGTAATTGATATTTTTCCTCTTCCTGGAGCAACTCTTTTAGTTGTAATACATATTTAATAGTATCATCAGGATTTTGAAAAGTTTTAAAGGCTTTATTAAGATTGGCTGTTATTTCCAATGCCTTGGTTTGCTCTGATGGGGTAGTATTGGCATAAAAATCAGGATGAAATTTTCTGCTGAGTTCAAAAAATTTTTTTGGCAGCTCGTTTTTGTCGACTTTCAACTGGATAGGGATCCCAAATATTTCAAAGTAGTTCATAATTTGATTGATAGAATTACAGGAACCTGAACGGAGCATCGCAAGGGACGATCGATCGAGGTGCTGTCGCTGGTACAATAATAATTAAATTCGTGAGCGGTTAAATAAAATCTAAAGTTCAAGGTTACAAATTTAGTTTCTTCGGGTACAAATAAAAGAATAAAGCATGGAGGTGATCAGAAACCTGGCGGATGGAGAACTTTTGGAGGCTATCCGGCTTGGCAAAGGATTGGATGCTGCTATCAAATTAGTTTACCGGGATCATTTTGAGAGTATGGCCTGGCTGGTTAAAAATAACAATGGCAGCCAGCAGGATGCAGAAGATATTTTCCAGGAGGTAGTAGTGAGTTTCATTGAACTGGTGCAGAAAGGCAAGTTTCGTGGCGAATCGAGTGTAAAAACTTTTCTTTTTTCTATGACAAAGAACACCTGGCTTAATGAATTAAAAAAAAGAGGTAGGACTGGCGCAAGGGAATTGAAATACGAAAAGGCAAAGGATCAACAGGAAATGGATGTGAGTCATTTTATAGCTGAGCAGGAAGCAAAGAAGCAGGTAATGGATGTGGTAGGACAGTTGGGCGATACCTGCAAAAAGATACTTGTGATGTTTTACTATGAAAATCTTTCTATGAAAGAGATACTGGTAAATCTTGAATATGAAAATGAACAAGTGGTTAGAAATAAAAAATATAAATGTTTGAAACAACTGGAACAGATGATAACAAGCGATCCATCACTTACACAAACCCTGAAAAACATTTTGCATGGATAATTCTACTCAATATGACGATGAACTAATGCGGTACATAGATGGCGAGATGACGGAGAGTGAAAAGATAGACTTTGAAAAGCAATTGGCGGCCGATAGATCATTAAAGCAGGCGATGGACAATTTGCAATTGGCAAAAGATGCGGTAAGGTCTTATGGTTTAAAAGAAAAAGTAAGCGGCATCCACCAGGAGATGATGAAGGAACTTAAAACCGAAACACCCGTTAAGCAAATCAGCAATGTCCGCCGCATTAT
>VBAS01000041.1:23054-27421 GCA_005882975.1 Bacteroidota bacterium
AGTAGCTGCCAGTGTGTTGCTGATCTTTGTTTGTATTGAAGCGTATAATTTTTATAGCCTGTCATCCGAAAAGCTATTTGCAGAGAACTATACCGCTTATGAATTAACGACAACACGCAGCGAAAATGATAGCGCCGGATCAAAAATTGAGAAAGCGTATCGTGAAAAAAATTATGGCGAGGTAATAAAGCTGAATACCAATTCTGTTTTATCAATAAAAGATGTTTTTCTGACAGGCATGTCTTATTTGGAAACAAATGATCTTTCAAAGGCCATCAGCAATTTCCAGGTAGTGATCGCTGATCTGAAAGACCAGAAAAATTCTGTGATGAAGGATGCGGCTGAGTATTACCTGGCCCTGGCTTATTTAAAGAACAGTGATTATGACCAGGCCATTGAATTGATGGCTGCAATACATGATAATTCGTCCCATCTATATAAAGCGAAGTTTAGCCAAAAGTATATCGACAAGGTTAAACGATTGAAGTGGAGATAACCGCACTTCTGATTAGTGACAATAAAGTCTTCCGAAGGGGAGGCTTTATGTTTAACCATGGTTTAGAACTACATTTAGCTTCTGTTGCGTCGCACACTTGTACCTCCTGTAATTCTATTCTACAGTTGTGATTTCAAAGGTTCGGGGCTTGGCGTTCGGCCGGGAAAGGGCATTGTCGTTTTAAAAAAGCCAAAGTCCTGGCTTAATTTGTTAAGTTCTATTTCCAAACAAACTCTTTTGCTTTTTGACTTTCTGTGTCAAACCACTCTTCAGTAATTTCTTGAAAAATTGGCTGTCCGTTCTTGTCGGTTCTTGTTTGAATTAAGTCGCCAACAGGAGCACCGTGTAAATATCTCAGTCGTCCAGATGAGTCGAACTTAATTTTCCCGTCATTAAGTAATGATTCAAACTTTGGAAATGTTTTGATATTGTCTTTCGTTATTCTAATTCGTTCCATCTTATTTCGGTTGTCGTCCTAAAATTGGTGCTAACACTCTAATTTATCATATAACGCTACTTAAAAAATTAGGTTACATCATCAACTCCTGCGGTTACTAACTCCAAACAGCTTTTATGAAATTAAAAATAACCGCAGCTTTGATCAGCTTTGTAGTTTTAGCCACCTCCTGCTCAAAGAGTCTCGATAACCCCACGAATGTTGTTGTAGATGGCACATGGAAGGTTACACTTTTTACCGACAATGGTAATGATGAGACCTCAGATTTTACAGGCTATACTTTTACATTTAATAACAACGGCATTATAACCGCCACAAAAAATGCCGCATCACAAAACGGTACATGGAGCACAAGCTCTGGTAAATTCAATATCGATCTTGGTCCAAAAGATAATACCAACAAACCACTTGGTGAATTGACCGATGATTGGAAAATCATTTCTTCTTCTAATACCGAGATAAAACTTAAAGATGATTCGAATAATGAATTTTTAACATTCACAAAGAACTAAACCTTCACTTCTTTCCAAACCTCAATTTTTTTTGAAAACTAAAATATAATTTATGAAAAACAAGACACGAATTTCAGTAGCAGCTATTCTTATTGCATCCATCGCTTTTTATGCTTGTCAGAAAGAAGCTAACCAGGTAAATCAGCAACCTTCCAAATTAACCGTTTACTTAACGGATCATGCAACCCCGGTTTTTGATTCAGTGTTTATCGATATACAAAAATTAGAAGTGAAATTAGAAGATGATACATTGTCCAATGGCGGCTGGTTCATACTTGCTATTCATCCCGGTGTTTATAATATTCTTCGTTTCAGGAACGGGCTTGATACACTATTTGGTACAGCTACTTTGCCAAATAACCGGATACGAAAAGTCCGTTTAACATTAGGTACTCAAAATTCTGTTATGAAAGGCAATCAGCCATTCCCATTAAAAGTTAAAGACAACGAAAGACAGGTAGTTGTCAATATCGATAATTCGAATTTTGATATTGTGGCTGACCAGGTAATGTTCTGGATAGATTTTGATGCAGGGAGCTCTATACAGGTTGATAATAGCGGTCCGGGAAATGGCAACGGGTTTGAGTTAAAATCTCATATAAAAATTTTCACCCATCGCAATACTGGCCGGATCGAAGGAAAAATTTTACCTGGATCGGCTGATGCAGTTGTGATGGCTATTCGCGGTAGTGATACAACAGTTGCAATTCCTGATGATGACGATGGGGAATTTAAAATTGTTGGATTAACCGCCGGTACTTATAACATATTTATTGACGGAACTAATGGTTACCGCGATACGACTATCAATAACGTGATGGTAAGAACAGGAGAGGATACTCATATTCCAAACGTTACTCTTCGTCAATAAGATCTTGCCTGCCTCTGGAAAACTACACCCGCCGAAGTTGGTCCGGCGGGTTTTTGTTTTAAGTTGATTTTGGTCTGTATTGTATTTTTTTCTTTTTGTAAATGAGCCAGCCAATACAATAGAATAATATTGGAATAACAAACCACCACTTTAAAGACGAAGTTGACGGAGATATAGATTCATATTCTCCAATAAAAATCATATGGGCCCAGTAATTAGGAGTTTTGAATCTTTCATCAATCTCATTAGAATTCAACAGATCGAGTTTTGCAAGACGCAATGCCTCATCTGTTGTTTTTTTAGTAGCTACATAAAAATGTAGGCGGCGAGTTAAGAAGGCTGTGTTATCTTCTGCTTTCCATAGCGAGGTAATGATATCAGGACAACCTGCGTAAGCAAATGCCCGGGATAAACTCATCATTCCTTCGCCATGTACCAATTGACCTGCACCGGTTTCACAGGCACTTAAAATAATAAGTTGTGTGCTATCGAGCGACAGGTCATAAATTTCCCGGGCATACAAGCGACTCTCGCCGGAATCAAAATTATTTTCTGCAAAGGCAATAAAAGATTGCAGTGGATTGCTGTCATTCACTTGTGCATGTGTAGCAAGATGAACAACTGCAAGTTTGTTTGCCTGGTCCAGGAATTTTTCTTTGGTTGCTTCTTTGTCAAAATATTGACGACCGGGCAGATCCTTTATTTCTTCAATAGAATAACTAAGCCTGTTGCTGGCTGAATTGGCAAAAGGCGCAAAAGAAAGAATCCCTGCCGGCGCAAGCTTTCTTTTTCTTTTTTCAAGTAATGAAGCTGAGTATTGGTATTGGACTGAAAATTTTTGAGTTAAATAGTTCCCGGCTGAATCCTGTAATGCTTCAAAAGGAATATAATTCAATTCATCGTCAGGTATAATCACCAGTCGATTGGAATTTTGAATAATATTATTAATGGGGCTGATCAGCCATGAGTATAGTCGTTGGGAAATACTTCGTGCTTCAAATTTTTTTTCACCAGAAACAGAATGCAATGCCCTTGCAAAACTGTCGATTGTGGAATAGAATGCCCCGTCAACAGGTATCTTTTTATATTTAAAATCATTTTTATTGAAGCATAGGATCAGCAGTTCTTTTTCAGATAGGTGATAGGAAAGAAGGGCTGTATTGTTATCCAATAAATTTTGCTGTAACCATTTTACCGAATGGACTGCCGGCTTTACATTTTTATTATTATTGACAGCAGTGATACTGTCCTGGATCTTTCCCAAACTGATCTCATAGTCGCGGATCGTATTATTTATTTCTTTTAAGTTATCGTTATCATTTTCTTTCACTGCTTTTATAGAAAGTCTTGTGATGGCTGATTTAATAGCTCTTTCATTGCTGCGAGTGCCTTTTACACTGTCGCTTTTTCTCAACTCATTCTCATAGATATTATAAGAAAGAATGGAAGCCTTATTCATTTGGTCAAATTGCCAGGCTTGTTCAAGATAGTTTTCATCATTTGTTACTTCGTATAAAGAAATGCTTACATCGATCGGTTTACTGTGTACGCCGTATTTTATTTTATTAAGAAATAACCTTGCTTCATCAGAATCATAACTTTTTTCAACATAGCCAGCAAGCTTAAATGCCGAATGATATGCATCGAGTGCTGCTTTTAAAAAGGATATGTCTTTTTTCTCCTGGTATAATTTTTCAAAAGCTTCCGCTTTTGCTGTAAGGGTGCTAAACAGGTTGATATATGAAAATACGCCACTGAAATAACCGGGGTTTTTATAAATATCAGTTTCAGTATAAGCAGGATAATATTGTGTGATTGCAAATTGAAATTTTATCAATGCATCCTGTATCTTATTTTCTGATAGAAGCAGGTTGCCCCACAATTGATCGGTTTGTCCTTTCACTACAGATTTCCTTGTAACTTTTGTATCAAACATTTCTGCTTTTTGCAAATAAAAAACTGCCGAGTCATTAATATTGATATTCATAAATGCTTCTGCCATGTCGTTATACAACCTGCTTCTGCAATCGT
>VBAS01000041.1:27432-33755 GCA_005882975.1 Bacteroidota bacterium
AAATATTCTAACGCTTTGTTGATAGCACCAAGTTTCAAATTGATAACACCTGTGTTATGCAAAGCAATATCATGATTGATATTTAGCGGAAGCACTTCCTGGTAAATACGATTAGCTTCATCAAAGTCTTCCAATTTTGTAAGAATGGAGGCAAGATTGATCTTATAATTAACTACCAATTCTTTATAATATGGGTTCGAACGGGGAATAACAGCCAGCGATTTTTCAATATAGTTTTTTGCCTGGCGGTAATTACCGGTCTCATAATATAAAGCGCCAAGAGTATTGTATAATCTTTCTGTTTCCTGCAATGGCGACGAGTAAGACTGGGCAATTCGTTCTGCTTTTTTATAAATACTTAATGAAGAGTCAAACAAACCTTCATTGTAGAGAATGATACCAAAATATAAATAGGGTTCGAAAAAAAATGAATCAGCTAAAGCCGGGAGCTTTGCTTTAAGATCAATGGCACTGGAATATGATTTTTTGGCTTCTTTAAAATTATCAAAGTAATGTTCAAGTACTCCTATTTTGAAATTTATAAAAAAGGAAAGTGAATCAAAGTTGGGATCAGCTTTGCCAAGCTCTGTTTGTAAGTTTTTAAACGAGGTCAAAGCATCGGTATTCAACCTTTTTTCTTTTTCTTCAGTATAATCTTTCCTGTTAACAATGTTTTCGGCTTCATTAAATATTCTGTCTGCCTCGCGATATTTTTCAAGGACCTGTTGGCGGTTTTGTTTTGGGGATAAAGATTGCGATAACCCAATAATGAGTGCCAGGGTGAAAGTCAAAAAAAGGAAGAAACGTAATAAACGCAAGCTTAAAATTTAATCTTCAAATTTATAAGCTTGTAGTCATACTATTGCTGACCTATGATAATAACGCAGGGTGGGCGGGGTTTTGCAATTGCGGAAGCTGATCCAATGCGAGCCGTTGAAATATTGCCATCACTACTATTGTTCATTCCAAGAAATACACCTTGGGATTGCCGGTCATTTAATGTTTGTAATAAGTCGGGGGCTACATCAGCCATTGTATTATAATAGTATAATTTTACCTTGATCTTATTCAATGCTTTACCACTTTGATCATTTAGCTTGTATACAATTTCAAATTCTTGTTTTGCGTCATTTTGAGGAACGGCGCCAAAAATTCCATTTCGAACTGTTTGTGCAAGATTGATCTGGCCGTTTGTCGTTTTAACCGAGCAACCGCCTGAGTTTGCATTATTATTATCATCAAAGGATGAACCAGCAAGAGGTATTGAATTTGCAGCATTACCATTGTAAACAGGAAATGCGATGCTGTCATTTTGTGACAGCCTGTAAAATTTATCGAGGAATTGAATACCGGATAATAATACTATTGTTGAGGTTGTATCTCCGTTAGTAGCCGTATGTGTTATTTTATATTTTAAACCAGTTTCACTTTTTGAAATATTGATGGCGCCCGTATTATCATCAATTTCTATTCCTTCGGGAAATGCGCTATAGGTGCCCGGACTTGGCTGAGTAGGATATACAATGTAATCGGTTGTTTGGCTCTTTAAATAAAGAATCTCGCTGCCATAGCTCAGTGTATATGATTGCTGATCTTCACTGGGTTTATTGCATGAAATACTCGTAATAATCAAGAAAACCGCAAAAATGCCCGCATGCCCACTCTTCATATAAGGAGATTTTAATTGTGTAAGACCTGAACGCAAAATTGTAACTCCGGGTTTAAAAAAAAGTATAATTTTTTTACAAATCTCCAGAAATCACTGCTTCTAAAAGGTGATTTTAGTCAATTTGAGCATATGAAGTGAATAAACAAAAACGTCCGTCATAAAATGACGGACGTTTGATGTATAAAAAAGCTTGTAATGGTTATTTAACCGGGGATTGAAAACTAGAAATAACAACCGGGAAATGCCTGGTGGAAGCATTGTTCTTTTTTAACTGTTCATCAAGACTTTCGGCCACAGCACGCAGGCTTCTTCCATCGCTTTCGTCATAATCATTCATGGCAAGCGCATCCGCCTCACGCATTGCTGCAGTAGGATCATCGAGGTATAAATATATTTTAGCAAGGTTAAAATAACTGGCATAGCGAAGTTTTCTTGCTTCTTTGTCAGAACCGGGATAAAGAGTTTTTACTTTATCATAGTAAGCAATGACCGGCTGCAATTTTTCTTTAACCTTATCAAGGGGTTCATCAGGGTTCATCAATACAATGGCGTTTTTAAAATTATTCCAGGCTTTTTGTTGTTCGCTGTATTCGGGGTGTTTTTTATTATTCAATACCCAAAAAATATCATTTACTTTTTGAATTGAATAGCCATAGGTTGTATTTAAATAACTATTCAAATTACTCACCGCGCCATTTACTAATTGTTTGGCAAGGTTTGACCTCGTCTCCAATGCTTTATTGTTGAAATTATTGGCGGCGTCAACAGGGTTTGAAAATTCGGGTGTCTTGTACGTTCTTTTATTTTCTCTGTCAAACAAAATATAATTACTCGTCACGGTGTTTCCTTTGTAATCATAAACGGTGGCTCTTGCACTGAATGAATAGGTCATTTCTGTTGAAAAGAAGGATTTACTTATCTCAACATTATTTTTGTCTTTGGTTACCTGCACTCTTTCCTTGGTTTCTGTTTTTTCAATTACTATATCATCAAGCATGGCAAGGATAGTAATATGGCCGGTGCCACTTACTTTTTTTAATCCTTCGATACTGATCATGTTTTCAAGATTCGCTGCAGAATAACCAAGACCCAAAGAAGGGGATGCTTCTATGCGAACATTATATGTTTTATATTCAGTAGGTAAGGGTTCGTTAGGAAAATCGCGGAATGATGCCGTAAAGTTGAATCGATCGAGATCGACCCGCTGTGCAAAAGCTGAAGCAAAAAATAAAGAAGCGTACAGGACTAGTATAGTTTTTTTCATGAGAATTGGATTTTTGGCTTAGTAATTGATGTTTTACCAATCAATTAAACGCTTTTCCCCCTTAAAAATTGTTCAGTTTATCCGTCCTTTCATTATAAAAATGCCGGCCTTATAGCTGAAGACTATCCAATCCATCCTCGTAAAACACAACCTTATTCGTATCGGCAGCGAAATTATTCGCTGCTTTTTTACTATGTACTAATTCTATCACACCTATAATAAAAAACCGCCTCACTTAAGCGAGACGGTCTCACAAACAGAAAATTACACATTACTGAACTACCAATTTATTTGCAACTGAAACATTATTATTCATACCATTTATTTTTAATAAATAATTTCCTCCGCTAACTGATCTGGGTATTCTTACTTCTTCAATATGCATACTGCTGTTGACATTTATTTCTTTTGACTGGATCAATTTGCCGGTGATATCTATCAATTCCAGGCTGTATCTACCTGCTGGCTGATCAGTAAATGTAACTTTTACAAGTCCATTAATTACGGGATTAGGATAAACTGAAATACCATTGTTTACGATCACATTTTGTAATGGTAATTTCTTTGTTACATCTTCTGTCAACTGTGGTTTTGGTTCTTCAGCATTTTTTTTATTCTTTTTGTTTTTTGCAAAAGCCAATCTTTCATTAGCCAGGTCAGATGCATTGAATACTGATGCAGTAGTAGAAACTTTTTCTGCCTGCATGGTTGTAAGATCAAATCTATAATATCCAATTGCGGATTCAGAGCTTGCAACAATTACTTTACTTCCTTCTTCTACCATGGCGCCGTTTGTTGAAAAGCCTTCCGGTAAACCTTTAATAGATCCCATGTAAGAGGCCACTTTACTTTCAATGGAAATTTTAAAAACATTCCGGTTTGCTGTTAGCAGGTATAAATTTTTTGAGGCATCAGCGATCATATCACCGCCATATCCTTTGTGACTATGTACAGAATTATTTGTATTGCTTGCATCATCCGTCAAAGCGCCAAGGTCAGTAATAACAGGATCTTTTCCGGTAGTAAAACGGATCAGATGATCACCGTCGTTGGTTAATGCATAGCCATTTCCATCTGATGCGATCACCATTCTCGTTATTTGGTTAGCTCCATCTCCAGGCCCGGAAACAGCACCAAAAGATTCATTTTCGAAATAATAAATTTTATTTGACTTCAGATCAATATAACGAAGCTGGTTAATGCCCATTGGGGTGTAATAAAGACGCTCATGTTTTTTATCATAAGCCATCGCCGCGGAATTTGTGGCAAATGGTTTATCGTATTGGTTACTGTTATTATTTATAACAACTGTTTTTACTCTTACGTTGCTTCCGTTTGCAACAGCAAGTTCCTGGTCAAGGTTCACGATTTTTTTAACGGGGGCTTTTGCAACAGTCATATCTTTCTTAACAATTGGATTGCCTGTTCTTGCATTCAATGCTTCTATCTCCTGTTTGCTTTGATAGATGGATCTTATTTCTTCGCCGGTAGTAATATTTACAAGACGAACTTCTTTCCAGCTTCTACCGCCCTTTTCAGCAGCAGTGATAGCATATCCTGTTAATGGTTGTTCTGCCTTTTTTCTTTTTTGTGCAAACACGATAGTAACGAAAGAGATCATTACCAGCAGTAGTAAAGTTTTTTTCATAATCGTTAGTTTTATACTATTAATCTACGATATTTTTCGTTGATAATAAAAAAATATGGATGAACCGCTTTATTTTTTATATGAATGGGAAAAGTTAAGGGCACGATCTTTTGACCCACCACAATAATTGTAAATTCACGATATGCAAGCACTCACATTTGGAGGAATAGAACAGATCGTTTGTCAATCAGTTTCTGAGCCACAAATATTAGAACAAGGAGATGTTATTGTTCAGATCACTTTGTCTGGCATTTGTGGTTCCGACCTTCATGTGTACCATGGAAGAGAAGCAGGAATTGATGAAGGCACAGTGATGGGACATGAGTTTGTAGGAACCGTTGTAGACACTGGAAAAACTGTAAAGAAATTTTATAAAGGGTCACGAGTGCTAAGTCCTTTTACCACATCATGTGGAGAATGTTTTTATTGCCGCATTGGATTGACATGTCGTTGTGAAAAAGGAGATCTTTTTGGTTGGGTGCAAAACGGACATGGTTTGCATGGTGCGCAGGCACAATATATCCGTGTGCCAATGGCAGATACTACGCTTGTTCCATTGAGTAATGATATAAGTGAAGAAAAGGGTTTACTGCTTGGTGATATTTTTTCTACGGGTTATTTCTGTGCAGAAAATGCGGGGGTAAATAATAAAGGAACTTATGTTATAATTGGTTGCGGGCCGGTTGGTTTAATGACGATCCTTGCTGCAAAAGATCTTGGCGCTGAAAATTTATTTGCACTTGATCATTCAAATGAACGATTGCAAATGGCAAAAGAGTTTGGGGCCATACCATTAAACCCATTGACCACAGATGCAAGATCAATTATCCTGAATGCAACTAATGACCGCGGGGCAGATGCGATAATGGAAGTGGTCGGCAGTCCGGATGCACTTCGATTGGCGATTGACTTATTAAGACCAGGTGGAACTATCTCGTCGGTTGGTGTTCATACTGCAAAAAATTTTTCTTTTTCACCCGGCGAAGCTTATGATAAAAATTTAGTGTACAAGATCGGTCGATGTCCTGCTCATTATTATGCCGGGAAATTATTGAAAGAACAAATAATTCAACGATATCCCGTAGAAAAGATCATCACACATCATTTTGGTTTAACGGATGGTGCAAGAGCCTATGAAGTATTTGATAAAAAAATCGATAATTGTATCAAAGCAGTTTTACACCCATAGCCGGTTAATTCATTCCATCTCTCAATCTACCTGGGAACGTGGGGAGCTTACATTATTTACGTTCGTATAATAATGATATAGATCAGGATTCCATCCTTTCATCTATTTCACTTTTATCAAGATATCAAAATCACTTAACTTTCGCCTCTTAAAAAATAATACACATGAGAAAATCATTTTTATTTATCCTGGCTTTTGTAGTAAGCCTGCAATTTATAAATGCGCAGGATGAAAAAGTTGACATGGATATGATGAGCAAGATCCGCAAAGAAGGACTTGAAAATTCGAAAGTAATGGAGATCGCAATGTACCTGACCGATGTAAGTGGTCCGCGACTCACAGCATCGCCCGGTTATATGCGTGCCGCTACCTGGGCAAAAAATAAATTAACTGAATGGGGTTTGTCAAATGCTAATCTTGAACCATGGGGTGAATTTGGAAAAGGTTGGGAGCAAACAAAATGCTATGTAGCAATGACGGCACCTTATTATGTACCATTGATCGCTATGCCACGTGCATGGACAGGAAGCACACCAGGAAAAAAATCCATGAA
>VBAS01000041.1:33790-34342 GCA_005882975.1 Bacteroidota bacterium
AAGCAAAAGATACGGTTGAGTTATTGAAGTATGCAGGTACGTTAAAAGGAAAGATCGTAATGACATGGTCATCCGCAAAACTTACTCCTTCTTTTACGGGTGATGGAAACCGGTTTGCCGATACATCATTGGAAAAAATGGCGGCAGCAGAAATGCGTCAGCCACAACAAGGCGGTGGTCAGCGAAATCAACAAGGAAATAATCCACAGGTAAATCAATTTATGCTGCAAAGAAGAATGAACGAGATGATCAGTAAAGAAAAACCTGCCTTGATCTTAACAATGTCAGCAAATGGAAATGACGGGACAATTTTCGTGAGCAGTGGTGGCCAGTATGGTAAAGACGCAGAAATTGCACCGGCAAGTGTTGTTCTTTCTTCAGATGATTATTTAAGAATTCAAAGATTGATTGAATCGGGAGTACCTGTGACTATTGAGGCAGAAGTAAAAACAAAATTTTATAACGATGATCTGAAAGGGTATAATGTTGTTGCGGAAATTCCGGGAACTGATCCTTCGTTAAAAGAAGAACTTGTAATGTTAGGTGGACACC
>VBAS01000041.1:34353-36505 GCA_005882975.1 Bacteroidota bacterium
TGGCATGCTGCAACAGGGGCCACTGATAATGCTGCTGGTTGCTCAGTCATGCTGGAAGCAGTAAGAATATTAAAAACGATCGGCTATCAACCCCGTCGCACCATTCGCATTGCATTATGGAGTGGAGAAGAAGAAGGCTTGTTTGGTAGCCGCAATTATGTAAAAAATCATTTTGCCGATACAGCTAAAACATCAATCACGCAAAACAATGCAAAGGTTTCTGCTTATTATAATTTAGATAATGGTACAGGAAAGATCCGCGGCGTTTATTTACAGGGAAATAAAGATGCAGGCCCGATTTTTTCAAAATGGTTAGAGCCATTTAAGGATCTTGGTGCAGGCACTATTACAATAAGTAATACCGGGGGTACAGATCATCTTGCGTTTGATGGTGTAGGTATCCCGGGATTCCAATTTATCCAAGACCCGATCGAATACAATACAAGAACACATCACACTAATATGGATACTTACGATCATCTTGTGCCAGAAGATCTGAAACAAGCTGCTACTATTGTTGCCGCATTTGTTTATAACACTGCACAAAGAGATCAGAAGATTCCCAGAAAGCCAATGCCACAAGCACAAACACAAAACCGGGCATTTTAATAATTTTAATTAATAAGTAATTTTATATAAGTGAGAAGTTTTCTTCTCACTTTTTTTATTTCATAGCATTAAAAAAATTTTACTGCGTACTGCGGGGATCTTCATAAATAAACCTGACCTGGGCACTTTTCTTTTCGGTGGAAGTAAGATAGAGTTGGTATCGCTTATTTCCTGCTGTAATAATCAACAATGCAGTATTCGGAGGAATATCACCAAGATTTTCTGCCACCATTGTGATCTCTTGTTCTTTGTTGACCAGATCAACTTTTATTTCAAGTGTTATTGGCTTTGAAGTAAGCTTCTGATTGGATGCAAGCGGTTGATTGTTCAGTAAAACCGTAATGATATCGCCATCTACTTGTGCATTATCATAAAAATCCAAACGTATCGTGCCGGTATCAACTTTAATTTCTTTGATATGCTCAAAATCTGATTCTGCTACTCTTGCCAGGGTGATCTTACCGGGCGGACAACTTGCAGTATTGTTCATCGTAACACCATTCCAATCACCGGTGAGTACTTCCTTATTGTCTTGCTTTTCGTAAAAGAGACTGTATTGCTTAATGCAGGGAATACAATCTGGCGGGACATGAAACGTCAATACTTTAAGCTCATTTATATTGAGCGATTTATTTGAAGAGTTATAATTGCCTCCAAAATCTTCTTTTACATAGTTGGTAACATCGGAATAGTGATAGGATGCACCGTTGATCTTTCCATTTTCGGTTTTTATATTCAATTCAATATTATAAACACGAAAACATCCACCTGGACCTTGCGTCAAAGTGCCGCGCCACACACCATTCAGGTTTTGAGCGGTTGAACTAAAAGAAATAATAAAAATAATGACCAGGAAAGAGGCGGTTTTCATTGCCGGTAAACTTAAATGAAATTCTCTATTTGGTTAAAATGATTTACGGGAGCGGTATTTTAGTACCAGATTTTACATATCTAAATCTGACCATTGCATTTTTTTGTTCTGTTGAAGTGATCCGTACTTCATAGCGTTGATCACCAGCAGTAACAACCATTAATGAAGTATTCGGTGGAATGCGGCCCAGATTATCTGCCACCATTATTAATTCATGATCCGGATTAGCTTCATCCATTTTTAGTTCTATGGTTATTGGAACGGTTGATAATCTTTTTTGAGAAAGTATTAGTTTTTTGTCGAGGTAAACTGAGATTGTATCATCATCGATTTCCCCATTGTCATATAATTTCACTAAAACATTTTCGGAATTTATAAGCAAGGTTTGCACAAGATTGTTTTCTCGTGATCTTATCAGGTCCTGAGTTTTTGTATTAGGTTTTATTGTAAGATCTTTTTTGTCTTCTGAGTGTATTGGGTCTACTTCAACTTTTTTTACTGTATCAGTTTTTGGTTTTACCAAAACCGTATTCTTATTTGAATTGGTTGACGAATTGTTTTTATTCGGATTAGTGGGCGGCGGTTTTGTAGTGGTGTTCGTTGTTGAATTATTAGTAGCCGGGTTTGTTTTTACCAGGGGCGGATTATTATTTACAGGGGTATTCTTTTTTC
>VBAS01000041.1:36584-37126 GCA_005882975.1 Bacteroidota bacterium
GTGTGTCCGTTCTTTCAATAACGCTGCTAAATGTGCCTTCCAAAAATTCTTCTTTACCGGATTTTGCATAAGTAAGAAGACATTTTTGAATACATGCCACACTTGCGAGTGACATTTTTACTTCGATTGTTTTTATTTCCTGGATCAATGCATTACCGGAAGAATTGGAAAAATTACCAGTCATTGTGCATTTGCCGTAAAATTGTTTTTCCCTGTACGAATAAGTAACACCAGACAAAGTATTATTCGATTGTTCCATTTGTACCTCAAAACGGTACTGATCGCCATCATCAGTTATAAAATATCCACGCCAAATGCCGGTGATATCCTGGGCAGAAGACAAAAAAGAGAAAACCGGTAAAAAGGTGAGGACGGTGAGTGCAAATCTTTTCATATTCCTTACTGTCACAATGTAAAGCTAACAAATAACTTAATTTGTGTAAATCTGATATACAAACGGTTTGTTAATAAAAAACTGTGGTTCGACTTTGCTAAATTTGCAACCTCTTAAAAGAACAATTTAATGATCAATATTACATTTC
>VBAS01000042.1 GCA_005882975.1 Bacteroidota bacterium
TTTGGGTTGGGCCACCTGTTGAAAATGGATTTTATTATGATATGGATCTCGGGGATAAGAAAATAAGTGAAGAGGATCTTACGGCAATTGAAAAAAAAATGAATGAGCTGGCGAAGAAAAATAGCCAGTACATAAGAAAAGAAGTGCCGAAGGCCGACGCTGTAAAATATTTTACAGAAAAAGGGGATGAATACAAATTGGATCTATTGCAAAATTTGAATGATGGTGAAATAACTTTTTATACGCAAGGAAATTTTACCGACCTGTGCCGCGGGCCGCATATTCCAAATA
>VBAS01000043.1:0-18976 GCA_005882975.1 Bacteroidota bacterium
TTTTTCGGTGGGTATACGGAAGTATCATGATAAAACTTTTTTTATTGGCAGGAGTGGCTTTTGTTTATATTATGATGAATAAAAAGGAAGTGAACAAACCCGGGCTTTTTTTCTGTATGGGGTTATATGTAGTTTATACTTTTATTGAGGTGTCAGGACTGATGAAAGTGAACAAACAAAAAACCAATGCCTAAACAGGAAGCTCCACTAACTCATCTAAATTCATTTTTACCTACCGGAACATATCATGCTGTAGAAGAATACCTGCGGTTTTATAAAATTCATCTCACTGTTACACAACATCGCAAAAGCATTTTAGGAGATTACAGGCATCGTACCCATTTTAGCAATCATCGCATTAGTGTAAATGGGAGTTTGAATAAATTTTCTTTTCTCATCACACTTTTACATGAGATAGCCCATTTGTTGACATTCGAAAAGTATGGCAATAGCGTAATGGCACATGGTAATGAATGGGAAACTATTTATGGTTATTTACTGAAACAGTTTGTTGAGAACAAAGTCTTTCCTCCAGATATTGAAAAAGAATTGTTGGCTTCACTTAAAAATCCGGCGGCAAGCAGCTGTGCAGAGGATGATCTTATACGGGTCCTTCGTAAATACGATGAAAATAAAAATGGCTTTAAATTGGTTGAAGAAATCCCTTTGAATGCTTTATTCAAAATTGATGATGGCAAAATTTTTAAAAAAGGGGAGAAGCAAAGGAAAAGATTCAAATGCGAAGAAGTAAGAACGGGAAAAATTTATTTATTTAGCCCGGTGTATGAAGTGCAAGTCGTGAATCGTGAGTCGTGAGTTGAGAGATAGGAGTTTTGACTTCGGACTACTGACTATTGACTACAGACTCTTTAACATCCACAAACTGCAACCCGTATGTCCACTGTTCCCCATGGGACCTTGCAAATATTCAAACCCGAATTTTTCATATACACTCAGCGCTTGTTTTAGCTCAGGCATGGTTTCGAGGTAAATCTTTTTAAAACCATTTTCAGTCGCTGTTTCAATACATTTTTCAATTAATGTTCTTCCTAATCCAAGTCCACGGGCTTCTGGTAACAAGTACATTTTTACAAGCTCACAGGTGTCCATAGGTAGACCATCAGTTGGATAAATCCCACCGCCGCCAACAATCTTATTATTTAATTCTGCCAGGAAATATTTTGACCGGGGAGTTTGAAATACTTCAAACAAAGTATCGGTTGTCGGATCGTAATAAACAGTATTAGGATGATTGGCGCCAAATTCCGCCAAAGTATCTTTTACAACCTTTGCAAGTGCAGGATTATCTTCTTTCCGAAGATCTCTGATAGTAACCATGGAACGAAAATAAAAAATATCAGGCAGCTCCGCGATTGTAGAATTTTGCCGTACGTTGTTTTAAAATGCTGATGGCTTCCTCTCTTGATGAAAAACTGTTATTAATATTAACGAGATTGTCGGCAATTTTATCATAACGCTTTGTCATGAGGAAATAAAACAGGTGCAGGTAATGTACGCCTTCAAAAACCAGCGATTTTTCTTTTGCAAGCATATCTTTTTCCTTTACAAACAAGTTTGGCATTTCTGTGTAGTGAGCACCAGGTCTTAAATGATGCATTAAATGATAGCCATCATTCCAGCATTTTTTATTGTAAGAAGTATTAATGCAGGTATAACAATTGCGGTACATGTTTTCGGGATCGTTGGGATCCACAAAAGCATGTTGTGTCCAGTTGCCAAGCATCATCACCAACCTTGAAAGGAGGAAAGGAATGATCAACACCCACAAAGAAGCCTGGAGGTTGACAAAACACATTACAACACAAAGAGCAAAAAAAGCTCCTTCACCATACGTGAGACGCATGTAATATTTTTTCTTCTTTTTACTAACGAGATACATAAAGGTTTCTTTGAAACCAAGGAAAATAAAATTCAGGTAATATTTGAAGAAGTCAGTTACTGAATCTCTTTGATAAGTTAAGGTGCTGCTGGTATCGTCATCCATATTATTTTCTTCATGATGCATACCAACATGGTGAACGAAATAAGTCTCAGGGGTGTGACCAAAGAAAGGACATACGAACCAGATCACATATTTATTTAACCAGTCATGTTTCTTTTTAAAAAGACGGCGATGCGTAATATTATGAAGCATCAAACCGAAAGGGCCGCGAAGTTTGATGTGCCCGATAAAAAACCATACGGCATAAACAGCCCACCACCATCCGCCCTGCAATACAGGAAAAAATAACAATAAGCCAAGTGGAATAACTGAAATATGTATCCAGGTAAGTAAATGGATAAATGGGAAATCCCTTTTATCATTCATGTATTTCATCCAGAATCTTTCGTACCGCGAATAAGACTCGGGTTGTTGATAAGTTGGATCTAGTAACTCGCTTAGTTGCTTCATTTAATGGGTTCGCTTTAATCAGGCCAAAGGTGAATCTGAGAACGGGCGAAAGTACGAAAATAATGCCATTCAGAATGACACAAATTTTACAGCAATGTTAGGAATGGGTTAAAACATTCATATCATTAAAAAGAAATTAGAAATTGATCAATTCAATGATTTGTTCAAGATAATCCTGGTCAATATTATCAAATTGATCTTGCTCAATACTATCCACATCGAGTACTCCAATCACTTTATTATTACGAATAATTGGCACTACTATTTCAGATCTTGATAAACTGCTGCATGCAATATGTCCTGGAAATTTTTCTACATCGGGAACGATCAACGTTTGCGCCTTAGCCCAACTAGTACCACAAACTCCTTTCCCTTTTTTTATTCTTGTACAGGCAACTGGTCCCTGGAAAGGACCTAACACTAATTCATCATTCTTTACTAAATAAAAACCAACCCATAACCAATTGAATTGTTCTTTTAGTGCACCGGTAATATTCGCAAGGTTTGCGATAAGATCAGGTTCACCTTCCAGCAACGCTTTAATTTGAGGAAGCAATGATTCGTATTGTTCTTGCTTAGTGCCTTTTGTTATTAATAAGTCTTCAGCCATGCGCAAAGATAATTATCATATCAAGAAAAAATCCCGCAGTAATGCGGGATCTATTATCAGTTATTATGTATCAACTCATCTTAAGCTAGCGCTTTCTTTACTAAGTCAGCGGCTTCGCTTAACAAAATAGCAGATTGTACTTTCAACCCGCTTTCATCAATTAATTTTTTTGCCTCTTCTGCATTGGTTCCCTGCAAACGAACAATGATTGGCACCTTGATATTCCCCATTTTGTTATAAGCATCGATCACACCTTGTGCTACCCGATCACAACGAACAATGCCGCCAAATATATTTATCAATATTGCTTTCACTGCAGGATCTTTCAATATGATCTTAAAGCCGGCTTCAACTGTTTGTGCATTTGCCGTACCACCCACATCCAGAAAATTTGCCGGCTCGCCACCGCTAAGTTTTATCATATCCATGGTTGCCATAGCAAGACCGGCGCCATTTACCATGCAGCCAACATTACCATCAAGCTTTACAAAATTCAAATTGTATTTTCCTGCTTCTACTTCAGTAGGATCTTCTTCGCTTACATCCCGCAGTGCAGAAAGGTCAGGATGACGCATCAAAGCATTTTCATCCAGGTTCATTTTACAATCAACAGCTACAATTTTATCATCAGCAGCTTTGAACAAGGGATTGATCTCAAGCATTGAACAATCTAATCCTACATATGCGTTATATAAATTAGTGACAAACCTTACGCAATTCTTAAACGATTCGCCGCTCAATCCCAAATTGAAGGCTATCTTTCTTGCCTGGAAAGGTTGCAGACCGCCAGCAGGATGAACCCATTCTTTAAAAATTTTGTCTGGAGTATTATGCGCCACTTCTTCAATATTCATTCCGCCTTCGGTGCTGTACATAATTACATTTTGACCTTTGCTTCGGTCAAGCAATACCGATAAATAAAATTCTTTTCTTTCAGTTGGTCCGTCATAATACATGTCCTGCGCTACTAAAATTTTATGAACCACTTTGCCAGCAGGCCCTGTTTGCAGGGTCACTAAAGTGCCTCCTAAAATTTTTTGAGCATAGCCTATTACTTCATCAAGTCCTTTTCCAACTTTTACTCCATTGATACCGGTTTCTTTTATTGTTCCCTTACCACGTCCACCTGCGTGTATCTGTGCTTTTACAACTGCAAATGGACTTCCGAATTGAGTCTTTATTTGACGATATGCTTCTTCAGCTTCGTGTACAGTGCCACATGCAATGCCTTCCTGCACGGGGACATTATATTTTTTCAAAAGTTCTTTAGCCTGGAATTCGTGAAGGTTCATATGGAAAAAATTTCGGCGAAGATAAAGAAAGAACCGTTTATAGTTTCCGCTTTTGTAACTCCGGTTGAACTTCTGTTGCGAGGCACAGCCTGCACTGAACAAAGCGAAGTGTTCGGGTTTCTGTTCACTACTGAGCTTTTTATTATCTTTCATTCATGAGATGGATGGTCATTGCATTTTCTTTATTCATTTTTTCATGCCAAACGACAAAAAAGATCGATGCTCCACAACGAACATCTTCACTTACTGGCAATGATTTTTACCACCAGGCTTTTGCAATGAAATGGCAGGAAAGAGATTCATTTGTCGTAAAAGAAATTTTTGCAGGTAACATTCCTTCATTTCTAAAAAAATTTGAAAGAATAAAAGTTTCGATCCTTGATTCTATAACTGGTAAAACTATCAATGCTGAATATTTTGTTTCTCCCGATTATCTCAGTATTGGGACGGATGATGATTGGGCAAGAATTAATATTACCCCACTTGCTGCTCAAAAGATCGCGGATAGCTTTCATTGTTTTTTGCCAACAAGAAAAATGGTGGATGATATTTATAAAGCCGCTAAAATAAAATTGGAGCCGGTTCCTATGTTCGCTTTTCGTGACAGTACACCAACCATGTGGCATCATCATTTAATAATAGAAGGACAACGCAAAGAAAGAAAAGGATTGATCGCAGGCATTCAAAAAGATGTTGTTATCAGCGGAAAGATTTCAAGAGATCCAAAACCTGATCGTGTTGCAATTTATGGATGGCACAAATTAGATGGCAGTCTCATTCAACCATTATATACAGGGCATATTTATTGGTGGGTTGATTATAGCCAGGGCATTCGGTTGGTTTACCGGAAAATAAAAGTGGGGAATAAGTGGATGGATTACATCGATGTGTTAAATGACCCTGTTCTCAAAAAGCTTTTATGTGACGAGGAGTGGTGTGATTTTTACAGGTATAAATATTAGCCGCTTATCTTATCAGGTTGAGAGTTCCTTTTAAGATCGGTTTACCATTATGTAGATCCAGCATATAAACATATACACCGGGAAGGCATGGCTTTCCTTTAAAAGTTCCATCCCATGGTTTATAATCATTCCCATAGCCACGATAAACCAATTGTCCATAACGATTGTAAACATCAGCGATACTATTGGGATAATCTTCGAAAGTAATAATTTCCCATCTGTCATTTAATCCATCATTATTCGGAGTAAAACCAGTTGGAATAAATAATTTATCGATCGCTTCTAATTTTACACTATCAATGCTTGTACCACATCCATTGTTTGAAACAACGGTGAGGGCATATGTGACAGTTCCGGGCGGCTTTGCTCTTGGGGCTAAAAAATTAGGGTCATCCAAATAAGTTGGAGGCGACCATGAATAAGAAATATTAGTGCCCATAGCATTGCCAATTAATTGCACTGCTTTTCCTTTTCTGAAATATTGGTCAGGTCCCGCAAATGCTTTTGGTTTTTTCCAAACAGTAAACGATACAGTTTTGCTATCAAAACAAGTATATTGATTATACACTCTTACAGTATATGTAATATCATTTTGAGGCTTGGCAATTGGATTTGGTATTGTATCATTTGATAAACCTGTTGAAGGTGACCATTTATAATGGAGAGATCCCCCGGCATTCAATTGAATACTGTCCCCTTCACAAAAACTGACTGTTGTTGGTGTAAGTGTGGCAATCGGCGCTTCATAAACTGTAAGCGATGTAGTATCATAATCAAAACAACCAACGGCTGTGGTGGCTTTTACAATATAAATCCCCGCATCATTAAAACTTACATTTGGTATTGGAGGTCTCTGGATATTTGCATGAAACCCGTTTGGCCCCCACCACTCATACGTTGAGCCACCTGCGGCAGAGAGATAAATTGTAGACCCATAGCATCCGTAAACATAATTGGTCGCTTGTGCAAATGGGGTAGGCACAACTTTTACTGTTAAAGGATTTGATGGAAAATGGCATGAACTAATCCCTGCAAAGCTTGCATCACCGATCATACACCTGTATAAAAAGTCGCCTGAACTTGTAGGTGTTCTTAAATAGTTTTGATTTGTAGCTCCAACGATATCGGTCCAACTATTACCGCTATTGGAACTCACCTGCCATTGATAAAAAGGATTTGTGTAAGACCCATTAGCAGATGAGCTCATCAATATATCAGGTTGACTTGTTTCGCAAATGGTTTCCTCCGTTAGCCCATAATTTACAAATGTGGAAGTGATGGTCGGTCCACAAGGAGTGAAACTAATATCATCAAGAGCAAATTCATTACCACAACCTGCAGCAGCGTTGCTTGTTATTTTTAAGATGACAGTTCCACTTGAAGGTGCAGGAAATGTTAAGTTTTCACTTAACCAGGTAAATACGCTGGTTTCCGAAAGGGGGTTTGTTGCTTTTTGTTGCAATAAATTGCCTTGCATATCCGTGATTGTAAAAACGAGTACAGGATTTATGCCACTACCACTACCACCACAACCACTCGGTTTCAAAATATTAAGAATCCACGCCTCTGTTTTGAATAAAATATTCGGGCATAAGCCGCTAATGGTATCGAGAAAAATAACTGACGGCCCAGCCAATGCATTAATAATGAGAAAATTTCCGTTTTGATCACCTGGAGTGTGATCAAAAGGCACTACATGCCAGGTATTATTAAAACAAAATTGAGAAGTATTACTAATAGTATAAAAACCTTCCACGGGGCAGCCCTGGTTGGTATATTGATAAGTTGCAGGAACATTACTAATTGGAGGAGCGGCTCCAAGACCAGTTCCAAAATCAATAATAAAAGAAGGGTCGCCAAAATTGCCACTACAAAATTGTCCGTACATTCCAAAAGAAACCAGTATAAAGGGAACAAGCATTATGGTTTTCGTTGGGCTCATTTTTTCAAATACAGTTTTGGCTATTAAAATTAAACTTTTTCTATTGCTGTTGACTAAACACCCGACGATTAATTATCCATCAACAGGTGTTAGTGCAGCAGCAAAAAATCTATATTTGCCGTCTTACTCACCGAAGCTTTCACATTATAAAACTTGAATGAATGAGGGTCATAGGTGAGTCAATCATTTTCTATGAGTAAAAAAGCATTGAAGCAACTGAATGAGGCTGTTGATTATTTAAAGAAAAAGTATAAGCATAAACCTGAAGTGGGAATTGTGTTGGGCAGTGGCCTTGGCAATTTTACTGAAGAGATCGAGATCGAAAAAGAAATTGATTACAGCGATATACCAAACTTTCCCATATCAACAGTAGAAGGTCATAAAGGCAAACTGATCTTCGGAAATCTTTCAGGTAAAAAAATTGTATGCATGGGAGGCCGCTTTCATTATTACGAAGGCTACTCATCAGAAGAAGTTGTATTTCCCATTCGTGTACTTGGATTATTAGGTATTAAAACATTGTTGCTTTCAAATGCAGCAGGAGGTGTTAACCCATCATTTAATGTTGGCGATATTATGATCATCAAAGATCATATCGGTATTGATATGCGAAATCCATTAATAGGAAAAAACATTGATGAGCTTGGTCCACGTTTCCCGGATATGAGTGAACCATATAAAAAAGAGCTGGTAGAGAAAGCAAAATCGGTGGCTGCCAATTTGCAAATTGAAGTAAAAGAAGGAGTGTACTTCTGTGTTACCGGGCCAACGTATGAAACTCCAGCCGAGTATAGAATGATACACATAATAGGTGGCGATGCAGTTGGCATGAGCACCGTGCAGGAATGCATTGTTGCCAATCACATGGGTATTCCCGTTTTTGCAATGAGTGTTATCACCGATCTTGGTATTAGGGAAGATCATACTAAGATCACACATGAAGAAGTATTGCATTTTGCAAAAACGGCGGAGCCGAAGCTGGCAGCTATTTTTAAGGAATTAGTTGGCGTACTTTAACTTTTGATATTCCCGGTTTTATTTTTGCGGCTGTAATTTCACATTTTAATTATTTACACTGGTATTAAGATCTACATACTTCCTCTTCTTGCTGTTTTTTTCAGGAACAATTTTTTCTCAACGGACAAACCCGATGGGGAGAAGCATTAATAATTTGCCCGGTCAAATGCAAGGCAAATTCTCAGGTGCGTTTTCCGGGCAAGGATCCGACAGTCTTCAGCATCGTGACAAATACGAAGATTCAATTACTATTTACTATCAATTACCTTTTTCTCTTCAACACAATAAACTTGACTCTTCAATAATAGATTTCAACAAACGTTTTCCTATACCTGCAGAACATGCTTTTTTAGGAAATGTAGGAACTGCAACCCATTCAATACTTTTCAATCCCAATATGCGTAGCGGGTGGGATCACGGCATGCATGCTTTTGATGCATACCACTGGAACCTGGAAACTGTACGTTTTTTTAATACTACAAGGCCATATACTGAATTAGCTTACATGCTTGGTGGCAGAGCAGAACAGATAGCTGAGATCACACATACACAAAACGTGAAACCGAACTTGAATGTATTACTCCAGTATCGTCTTATTAATGCCCCCGGGTTTTTTAAAAATCAAAAAACAAACGACAACAATTACCTTGTTACTTCCTGGTACCAGTCTATAAACAAACGGTATAATAATTATTTTGTCATACTTGCCAATACGCTGCAATCAGATGAGAATGGCGGCTTGAGAAACGATCATGAGTATTTGAATGATCCTATTTACAATGATCGATTCAATATCCCAACTAAATTAGGTGGCGATGCACAATTTGGTACAAACTTTTTCAGCTCGACCTTACATACTGGCAACCGGTATGCAGATCTACACCTTATGATCAAACAACAGTATGATCTTGGCAGAAAGGATTCAATAGTTGGTGACTCAGTTGTCATTCCTTTATTTTATCCAAGGCTTAGGTTTGAACATGTCTTTAGTTATGGTACTTATAAGCTAAAGTTTATGGACACACCTAATTTAGAAATAGGTTATTATCCTTCTCCATTGTATTATGATACTGCATATAACTATACATTAGTTGATAGTACACTGACCCTGTTCGACAGGTGGAAAGAAATAAACAATGAGTTTTCGATCTATACTTTTCCGGATGCAAAAAATCAATTACAATTTCTTAAGCTTGGCGTAATTGTCCAAAACCTGAAAGCAGTTACAAATAATTTCACAGGTTCATTTTACAACCTGATAGGGCAAGGGGAGTACAGGAATATGACGCGGGATAAAAAATGGGATGTTGCGATCGCAGGTAAACTTTATTTTACCGGCCTTAATTCCGGCGACTATGAAGCTTTTGTAAATCTAAAAAGGATCGTGTCAAGGAAAGGTGATTATATTGACCTTAGTTTTAGAAACGTGAATCGCTCCCCTTCGTTTTCTTTTGATCAGCGCAGCAGTTTTTACTTTGATACGCCAAAAGATCTCAATAAAGAAAATATTACCTTGATCAACGGGTCATTTTATTTAGCAAAACCAGCTCTTGAAATTTCTGGTAACTATTTTCTTGCAGCCAATTACATGTACTATACCGATTATTATAAAGTGCAGCAAGAAAATGCCCTTTTCAATGTTTTACAAGTCTCACTCGGAAAAGTATTCAGAATTGGCAAACGATGGTTATGGCATACCGATGTTTATTTTCAACAAAAAACAGGAAATGTTGATCTCAATCTGCCAACATTCTATACCCGCAATCGTTTTGGTTATGAAGGAACGCTTGGATTTAAGAAGCTGAATATTGCAACAGGTTTTGAAATAAAGTATCATACACCTTACAATGCTGATGGATATTCCCCCGCTATGGGCGCATTTTTCTTCCAGGACAGCGTTCGTATCAGTAACCGTCCCGATATCGCAGCATACGTACACTTCCGTATTCGTAATTTCAGGGCATTTATCCGGGCGGAGAACCTTAATACTTTAACTATAGAAAATGGTTTGGGTTTCCGGCATAATAATTTTGCTGCTCCTGACTATCCTTACCCCGGTTTGAACTTCCGCCTGAGCATTTATTGGAACTTTCTTAACTGATTCACAAAATATTACCGCTTATAAATTTCTTTTTGAAGTCATAGAGTTTTAATAAAAAGCCATGGTATCTTTGTCCCATTCCGCAAAAAAATGAAAAAAGGCATTGCCGCCATATTACTTGTTTTATATGTTGCATCCAGCACTGGTGTAGTTATTAATTTTCACTATTGCATGGATACTTTCGATTCAGTGCAATTCGGTGCTAACAAATCTGATTATTGTGGTATATGCGGTATGCATAAATCACCTGGTAATGAGTGCTGCAAGGATGAAGTGAAGATCTTTAAGATACAGGATGATCAGCAAACATCTGCTATCAATTTTAAATTCAATTCACCTAATGCGGTTGTAGCTGACTTTCCACTTAGGAATGAAATTGTATTGATCAGATCAACTCCTGAACTTTATCTTCAAACACATTCCCCTCCATTAAGTAAGCAGGATACCTACTTACAAAATTGCGTTTTCAGAATTTGAGATAATAATTGAACCTGTCGCCAGTGCTACTAGGTAGCTCTGTTGCGTCGTCCCGATAGCTATCGGGAGGAGTTCTTATCGCTATTCAAGATTGAATAGTAAAATAGAATTGGGAATTAAATTTTTTATTCTAATAAACTCGAATTATATGAAATCGCTTAAAATATTTTCAACTGTCCTCATTTGTTGTGCAATTGCAACAACTTCTTTTTCTCAAAAAACAAAAACTGAAACATTCCAGGTTTCAGGAAACTGTGGTATGTGTGAAGCCAAAATTGAAAAAGCTGCAAAAGCAGCTGGCGCCACTTATGCTGACTGGAATAAAGACACAAAGATCATTACCGTTAAATACAGCTCCACATCATCCAATCTGGCAAAAATTCAGAAAAGTATTGCCGATGCAGGTTATGATAATGTAGGTGCAAAAACAACAACCGAAGCATACGATAAACTTCATGATTGTTGCAAATATGATAGAACGGCTGTAGCAACAACTGACAATCAGAAAATGGATTGCTGTAAAGGTGCTAGCTGCACTAAAGAAGATTGTGCGGATTGCTGTAAAGATGGGAATTGCACGATGCAAGCTTGTAAAGATGCAGGTTGTTGTAAAGACGGAAAATGTGATATGACACTTTGTGCAGATAAAGGATGCTGTAAAAAATCGTAATTAATTCTGAAATCAGAGTAACATGAAAAAGACTTTAATGCTGGTGGTTGCGGTAGTAATATATATGTGCGGCTATTCACAATTTTCAAAGGCTACACTCCAGGCAAGTGGACTTACCTGCTCCATGTGTTCCAAAGCGGTAAAAGTGGCATTGGAGAAAGTTCCGTTTGTACAGGAAGTAAAAGTGAATATCAAAAGCCAGGAATATACTATCCTGTTTAAGGAAAACAATAATGCAGATTTTGATGCGTTGAAGAAAGCGGTAGAAGATGCAGGATTTTCTGTTGCATCTTTTAAGATAACAGGGAATTTTTCCGATGTGAGTATTCAGAAAGATAAGCACCTTGAATTGGATGGTAAAAACTTTCATTTTATAAGTAGCGGCGATAAAGTGTTGAATGGAATGCAGACTTTAACCATTGTTGATAAAGATTTTCTTTCAGCAAAGGATTTTAAGAAGTACAGCGCTGCAACAAAAATGGAATGCATCAAAACTGGTAAAACCGGCAATTGTTGTCTTAAAGATGGTATGCATTCAGAAGAGAGAGTTTATCATGTTATCATTTGATCATAAGTTCCTCCCTGTTATAGCGGGGAGGAACTTCTTTAATAAATACGAAATGAAAACCCTTCGCATTCTTATCCTGAGTTTGGTTCTTGCTTTTTCTGCATCAGTAATAAAAGCACAAGGACCGGTCCCTAACATTACTGACTATCGACTTGATTTTACCGTAGTTGATATTAAGGGGGATTCCATAAAACTTTCATCTTTGAAAGGAAAAGTTTTTATGCTTGATTTCTGGGCAAGTTGGTGCGGCCCGTGCCGGTATTCAAATAAGCATTTGGTAAAAATGTACAATAAGTACAAGGATAAAGGATTTGAAATACTAAGTGTTTCACTGGATGAACAAAAGAATGACTGGAAAAAAGCGGCTTCTAAGGATAAGATCACATGGATGTCAGCAATTGATCCGGGTGGCTGGGATGCAATGGCTGCAACAAAATGGCAGGTGGATGCAATACCCGCATCATTTTTAATAAATAAAAATGGAGACGTAGTTGCCATCAATCTTGAAAAAGATGACCTGGAAAAGAAAATTAAAGAACTGCTTGGGTTATAAAATTTAAAATGAAAAGATCTTTACCTGCATTTCTTATATTAATAGCACTCAATACTTCAGCACAGGAACTTTTTCCATACACAGAACCGGCTTCTAACATGCCTGCAAAATCCATGAGTTTAAAGATGAGTGCCATGTTTGGACAAGGGGTACACGGAAATAAACTGGAACAGCGATATAGTCCCGAAGTGATGTTTGGATTAAGTAAAAAATGGATGTTGCATGCAGGGCTTACTGTTTCAAATATGTATGAAAGCTTCGTTTATTATGAGTCAGCACGCCTTTATGCCAAGTACCGTTTTCTTTCAAATGATGATGTGCATAAACACTTTCGCATGGCCGCATTTGCAATGGCTGCCTATAGCAGGAATCATCTTCAGCATAATGAATTAAACTTAATGGGTGAGCATACTGGTGTACAAGCTGGCCTGATAGCTACACAACTTTGGAATAAATTGGATCATTGAAGTATTGGATGAAAAAAGAGACGAGAAACCGCAGCAGTATGCTTTTCAAAGTTTGAATTACTCTTTATCTGCCGGTTATCTTATTCTACCATTCGAGTATAAAGATTATAATCAGACAAACCTCAATATCTACGCAGAGTTGCTCGGTGGACAAAATCTTGATTGGGAATACGAAAAATATTATCTCGATCTTGCTCCATCATTACAATTGATCTTTAAAAGCACCAGCAAATTAAATCTTGGCTATCGCTTTCAATTGAAGAGTGATATCTACAGGAATATGAAGAGTAGCTGGATGGTAAGCTATGAATATATTTTCCTGAATGCATTGAAGAAAAAAAATGCAAAGTGACTTAAGTCAGCAAAAATAATTTATTGAGATGATCGTAGTCAGGATAACAGAATATAAGTAGTTCTAATTTTACGACGAAGTGAAAAAAATACTGGTATCCATATTAGCTGTTTTTTATCTCGCATCATCAGTAGGTGCCACGGTTCATTTACATTATTGCATGGATAAGTTCATTAATTGGAGCTTATTGAAAGGTGGGAACAAATGTAATAAGTGCGGAATGGAAAAAGATGGCGGATGTTGTAAAGATGAAAACAAGTTTGTAAAAAATAATGTTGATCAGAAAGTAGCTGAATCTGCTATCCAACTTATACAGATGGCAGCGGTTGCTTCACCAGCTGCTTTTATACATACTACAGAATATTATGTAACATCTATAACTCGGAAAAATCTCATCGACCACGCACCACCGCGAAGCAATAGCGTCGGGATTTATATTCTCAACAGCGTTTTCCGTCTTTAGATTTCAGTTACTTATTGGCTGTTCTGATAGTTATCGGATCGGCCTATTGGCGTTTGTATTACATTTTTAATTTTCAAAATTATTTATATGAAAAAGATTATGATGCTTTTGATAGCAGCTTTGACTATCAGTTCTGTTACTGTTTTTGCCCAGGAAAAAGCAGGGAAAAAAGACACAACTCAAAATACTGTTGTGTATACATGTCCAATGCATCCGGATATTAAGATGGATAAAGCGGGTAAATGTCCCCAATGCGGCATGGATCTGTCATTCTCTAGCAAAGAGGAGATGAAAAGACAGGTAACAAAAAATTACACCTGTCCTGTTCATGCAGATGTGGTAAGTGATAAATCTGGAAAATGCCCTCAGTGCGGAAAAAACTTATCACTTTCAAAAAAAGAGCAAATGAAGACTGATGTCATGAAAACATATTGCTGCAGTATGCATCCAGATGTATCCAGCGATAAATCAGGTAAATGTCCAAAGTGCGGCATGGATCTGACAATGAAAAGGCAAGAGATAGAAAAAGAATAACAACTAAATAAATTATGGGAAACCCCGGTGCAGGTTTCCCATTGTTCATTTTCTAGAAAGTGAATACTGAATCAAGTACAATTGCTGTAGCAATAAATGCGCAGCTGCTGAGAGGGAGTTGAAATAAAAACTATTTTTTCTTACTTGTATTAAACCGGAACGAAAAACCAATGGCACTGTACCAATAATCGTCTGATAAACTAAAACCTGAAGAGATATCGATCTTGGAGTTGTCAGAAAAAAAATAAGCTAAACCTCCGTCGACAGCATGATGAGGTTCCTCATTCTTTTTTACTGCTCCGAACATTTCAATATAACTGTACCAGTTCTTTCCAATATTAAACCCCGGAGCTATGGTGTAAACCCAGGAAGGACTACCACTTTCGCCATCGAATTCCAAGCCGAGATTATATCCCAGGCCAATATTTTCTGATAAAGTATGTTGCATGGTAAACACACAGTTTGGAGCCCATTGACTCGTATAGAATTTTTTACTGCCAATATTTGAAGGAGCTATGTGAAAAATAAAGCTAGTCTTTGGTAGTAATCCTTTTTCTTCCCATAAAGATATTTTTCCGCCGATCTTGATCGGGAGCAAACCAGTTTCTATTTCGTTTCCGGCAGGTATCAGCAGTAGTGTTTCTGCAGAAACAAATTCGGTGATCAATCGAAATTCAAATCGTTTGCAGGCACCATACTTCCAAAGAACAGTAGGATGGACTAAAACATGCAGCCCCCCATTTTTTTCATAATTGAATCCAAACTCAGCCTGTATATATTTTTTCTTTGTAAGATAAGGTGATTCGGTTTGATCCGGCCGGTCAGTTTCCATTCTACCATCTTCCTGGGCCACACAAAACAATGACCCCATGACAGAATTTAATATGAATAAAACTTTTTTCACGAACGATTTGGAATGTTGAAGTTAATTTTTCCTTTGTGTCAAATTATTTTGCTTTCTTACTTTTTACTCTTCTTCCTATCAGCAATTTAAAGATACGCTGATTAGAATTTTTTGTAAGGCCAAATAGAAACCCGCTATTCACTTCCCACATTGGATGAACATATAGATCGATCATCGGGCCGAGCAAATGTTCCTGCAAATTTCCGGATAAAAAATTTCCAAATTCACCGAAGTTGCCATAGTATTCTATTCCTACACCAACTTTTTGTTGAATAGTATAAACTGTTTTGAATTGCGGAGAAAATTCTATGCCTTTATCATCACCACTTACAGCAAATGCTAAATTTAGATTAAATGAAAAATACCAGTTGCCAAAAGTTTTATCCATGATTGGGCGTAGTTCTCCTTCCCATATATAGTCTGAAGTATCTGTTAACCGAATAAAACCAAATTCCAGGGACAAACTTGCACCAAATGACCATTTCCATTCTTCGGGCACTGTTACTCTTGGTCGTATATGATTACCGAGATAAGTAAACCCTCCATTGGGCGCAAACCCTGTGAATGTATAAAATCCCAGTTCAAAGTTTTTTCCAAAACCATGCGTTATTTCAAGTGAAGTATTATACCAATGCGCAGAATTCTTGTCGGTTAAATATTGACTGCCGGAAAATGTATAATTGTTGTGCAATTCAAAGATTGTCCAACCGGGCAGGGTAGTGGGTGAGGCGTACACCTGTATCTCATTTTCGGCCTGGGAAAAAATACTCGATGAATAAAAAAACAGAAGCAGAACGATCAGCCTTCTCATTGTCTTGGTTTACGATTTATAATCTTCTCTTGCGGGTGCAAAAGCATCAATTACTTTACAATCTGTTGCAGCTACAGCAGAATGCAAAACGTTTGACGGGATTATATGGTACATTCCTGCGGTGAGAGAACAGGCAACACCATCGATCACCATATCCAACTGTCCTTCGATTATATAGGTGATCTGTTCATTGGCATGGGAGTGAAGCGGAACATTGCTGCCTTTTTTCAGTTCAATATATCCAAATGTTTCATTCTCCCCATGAGCATAATAGCCGGTAATACCGGGAGCAAGTTCTTTTGGTTTGATGTTTTTTATTAAATCCATAAAAATAATTTAACCGCAAAGTCGCATAGAGAGCAAAGTTTCACAAGTAAATTACAATGTTTAAAACTGTCTTTGCGCTTTTGTGCAACCTTTGCGTCTTTGCGTGAAGCCTTATTTCTCAAACAAACAGAAACTTCCACCTACCCATTCCTTATCCTTATTGTATCGTACGCCAATCATCTTTCCTTTACTCAGTCTTGCAAGATTATTCGTTGCAACCGGTCTTGCTTCACCATCTTTCCAGAAATAAAAAATTCTTATCTCTGCTTTCGCAGGTATATCGGGAGTTTCAATTACATCAGCATATTTTACCTTGCGCTGCAGTATCCAATTCTCCGGGTCTTTTACTTTTTCAATATCGGCGGGAGTTACATCAATAACAACACCTTGCCCCGCAAATGAAAACAATGGTTTTAAAACATAATTTTCCAGGTCAGCAGGCTTTTGTTTTATTTCATTTAAAAAATAAGTTGTCGGCACATAAGGATGATGAATAAAAGGCAGCGTGTACTTGCTTATCCTGTAAAACCAATTAGGATGCGGTACCCACTCAACATCTAAATCCTCAAATAAAATATTTCCTTTTGCCAGCACTTCTGCTGATTGTTGTTGGAGATCATCAAAGATCACCCGGTTATAAATTCTTTTTATTTCTGTTTTCTTTCCGTCATTCATGTAATATAACTTTCTTCCTTCCTGTATCAATTCTGTAAGACAAACTGGTTTGATTCCCAGGTAATCCTGCGTGCAATAAAAATCGATCCTTGTTTTTTGTTTGTGTGGAAATACTTCAAGCAGTATTACATTTTCTGGTTTCTCGTCTCCAACAATAATTTCTTTTAATAGTTTCAGATAGGATCCTTTTTCATATTTACTTAGATAGCTGCTATAATTATACATCATCCAATAAAACTTCATAACCAAAAAGGGTAGGGAAGCCCTGCATTTCTACTAGTTGCGGTTCATATTCGCCGGCTTCATTTATACAAATACCAAAATCAAATGCTATGAAATGTGAATGATGATTTTCGCCGGGCACCTGTAAATGTTTTGGAATTGCATTATTTGTAAGTTCTTTAAATTTTGGATCCACGATTATATCAACAATGCTTTCACAGGCATCCAGCATTTTTTTTGTAAAACCCTTTGGAACAAATACTGGTGTTTCCGCTACCCTGAATTCAATAGCTCCTTCATGTGCGGCATTTAATTCTTCCAGGAATGCTTCATATTTTTCTTTAGTGAAATTTTTATTGAAATCCTTTCTTAAAGACGGAACCATAAAATAGATTAATGATGGAAGTTAAAGATAAATCGGAGAAGTTTTTCACGCAAAGACGCAAAGAATAATACATAAGATGCAAAGCTCTGCGTCTTGGGGCCTTTGCGCCTTTGCGTGAAATAAAAAGCTGAATAGAATTAGTGTCGTACAAGAGTGCGACGCAAGGAACGATCAACAGAATTACAAATGCTGGTAACCAACTTAAAACCTCAAACTAAAAATCTCAGACTAACTCAGGTTGAAGTTGCTCAATAGATTGATTCAAAAAATTTGGAAGGACATGAGAATATGTCCACATGATCTTATCCGGATCGTTCAAATGTTTTAGCATGCTTGCCCATTTTTCTTCACCGTGTTCTTCGATCACTGTTTTTTTCTTGTCTTCGGTCTGCAGGTGCATGCTCATACCCACTGCATCAGCTTCAGGGTGAAACTGTGTGCCGATCATATAATCATTAAAACGTATTCCCATGATGGCTCGTTCATACGGCACATGTGGACGGTTTTTTTCTATGCAAAGAATTTTGGCGCCCATTTCTTCTATTACATGGTGATTTGGTTGAATGACCTGGTAATCGCGACTGTCAACACTATAAAATGGATCTTTCAAACCAGCAAATACAGATTCATTTAAACCATCTTGCAGCATATGAACCGGAAAGACTCCAAAGGCAGTGGAGCGACGTTTGCAAACTATACCAACATTATAATGGCGACAGGCTAATTGAAACGAATGACAAATAAACAATACATATTTCTTTTGCTCGTTAGCAGGATTATTATTCCAGCGTTCCACTTCACTAAGCCAGCGGAAATAGGATTCATCCCATTCGGTGTATCGGCTTTCCAATGGAGAGCCAGGTCCGCCGCTTGAAATAAAAATATCATAACTCATATCCGGCACTTCATTCTTTAGCCGCACATCAAATTCATCCCAAACAAGATCAACATCATGAACTTCACTGTAAGTATTGAGGATTTCACGGATACAACGCATGCCCTGGTTGGCCTTGCCTTCATAAAGGTCGAGGATCGCTACTTTTATCTTTTTCGAATCATTAACCATGGCTACAAACATAATAAATTTATAACATTGACATCTGTTAGCTGTTTTACCACTTACTAACAAATGTGGATACCCTTGTCTCCTAAACGGGAACTTAGATTTGACGCTGTGTTTATTAGTGGAGATTTACTAAATAAGAAATTTTTTTGTTATGATGTTAGCAAT
>VBAS01000043.1:19011-20310 GCA_005882975.1 Bacteroidota bacterium
CCAGAGCGAAGCGAAGGGCACACTTGTGCGGCATCAATATTTTCAGCTTTTTTTATTTCTCACAGATGGCACTGATTTACACAGAAAATTAATCTGTGATCATCTGTGTAATCGGTGAGATTAATTGCTCTTTCACTCGTAAACTTTTCCAGATGCTTCTTGTTATGACTGAAGTTTCAGTTTGCTTCGGCTTGCCGCGAACAAACAATTATTTCTATATCCTATCGGCAAGCCTCGCAATGACGAAGACTTCGGAGTTTGAAAAACTTACTTGCCCCGCAAGCTCTTCGTCATTGCGAGGCCGACAGAAAGTTCTATAAATTTTTAAGATTGTTGAGTCGGCCGAAGCAATCTTAAATTTACTCCTTAAACTTCTCCGGATGTTTTTTATTAAAATCCGTTTTATCCTGGTAAGCTCTTGCTGCAGCAAGTATTGTCGCTTCATCATATAAATTACCGATGAGAGTTATACTTAATGGCGATCCACTTTGATTAAAACCCATTGGCATTACCACAACCGGATTACCGGTAAGATTTGTAATGGACAATTGTCTGCCTGCAAAACTTGGAACGATCACCACATCATAATCTTTCATAAAATCATTTACTGTTTTGCAAAGATTATAACGGTAACGGTTTGCATTTATATATTCAACTGCAGGGATCAATCTTGCCGCCCGAAAACTATTTGGCCAAAATCCTTTGTCCTGTCTTTCTATCAGGTCATCACGATTTGTTCTTGTTAACTCGTCAAAAGCTGCAGCGCTTTCTGCATTTAAAATAACGCTGATAAGATTTACCGGATAAACGGATGAATCAGGGAAGTCGACAGCTTTAATATCCGCACCTAAAGATCTGTAAACTTCCAATACTTTTCTCTCAGGTGCATCTGCCGCTAATTTTTTAAAATAATTTTCTGCATAAGCCACTCTTAATTTTTTGAAATCAACTACGCCATCATAATTGAAATTTTTATCAACGGAACCATAATCTTTACCATCTGTTCCATGTATATAATTAAAAACAACCGCACAATCTTCGGCACTTCGGCAAATAGGACCGGCTTTATCCAAACTCCAGCAAAGAACCATGGCACCCGACCGACTGATGGAACCAAATGTTGGTCGCAAACCAGTTGCTCCACATCTTGTAGATGGAGAAACAATTGAACCCAACGTTTCTGTTCCGATCGCAAACGGTAACAAGCCAGCAACAACAGAAGCTGCGGATCCTGCTGATGAACCACTTGATCCTTGTTTTAAGTTCCATGGGTTTTTTGTTTCGCCGCCAAACCATTTG
>VBAS01000043.1:20317-23253 GCA_005882975.1 Bacteroidota bacterium
AAGAGATAATTTAGCACATAGCACAGCGCCTGCCGCTCTTAGTCTTTTATATACATAAGAGTCCTCATCAACATATTGATCTTTATATGGAGTACTGCCCCATGTTGTTTTATATCCTTTTACTGCAAACAGATCTTTTAATCCATAAGGAATACCATGAAGCAGGCCGCGGTATTTTCCATTTTTAATTTCTTCATCTGCACGTCTTGCCTGTGCCATTGCAGTATCCTCAGTAAGTGAGATAACACACTCCAATGTATCGCCCCATTTTTTTAAACGATCAATAAAAAATTTAGTGAGCTCAACAGAGGTTATTTGTTTTGATCGTATCAATCCCGCTAATTCAGGTATTGTATAGAAAGCAAGATCATTTTTATTTTTCGGCATTCGTATATCTGCCCGAATAGGAAGCGAAACCGTTTGATTCATTCTTTGTTTTAAAACACCATAAGGAACCGGGTTAAAAGCAAAAGGATAGGGGATGTCATTTGTGGGGAGGGTTTTGTGCATTCCCTTTATGAGCTGTGTGTAATTATTTAAGTTGTCGATCAACGAATCTGCTTCGGCATTTGTGAATTCAAGATCGTAAAGGGCAGCGGTTTTTTGTATCAATGCAAGCGAATCGCTTTTAGTTTGAGCAATTGTTGCCAATGGCAATAGAAGTAGTAATGATAAAAATCTCATAGCAGTCTTTTTTCGTCGAGTAAATTACATAAATAAAATCATTACCTTTTCAATTCAAAAACTAACAAATGAGAAAGTTTTTCTTTTTTATCGCTCTGTCTGCAATTATTTTTTCCTGTGATCAACCAACCAACAATACAACTAATGCGGCTAGTCCGAGTGGCGCTGATATACATCTCTATGAATATTTCAACTATGGCGATACCGGTGTACAACAGGCCGGTATAAAAATGATCCCGGTAAAAACATCTGCCGGTGAATTTAAAGTATGGACCAAAAGATTTGGTAACAATCCACGAATAAAAGTTTTGCTATTGCATGGTGGCCCAGCCGCAACGCATCAGTACATGGAAGTATTTGAAAGTTTTTTTCCAAAAGAGGGATTTGAATTTTATGAATACGATCAGCTTGGTTGTGGCAATTCGGATAAGCCAGCTGATACAAGTTTGTGGGTGCTTGATCGTTTTGTTGAAGAAGTAGAACAGGTTCGCCAGGCAATAGGTGCTGACTCCACTAATTTCTATATACTTGGAAACTCATGGGGCGGCATTCTTGGAATGCAATATGCTTTGAAGTATCAAAATAATATGAAGAGTCTTATTGTTGCGAACATGATGGCGAGTTGCCCGGAGTATGGAAAATATGCAAAAGAGGTTTTGTCAAAGCAAATGGACCCGAAAGTGCTGGCAGAAGTTAAAGCAATTGAAGCAAAAGGAGATTTTAACAATCCAAGATATATGGAACTATTAGGTCCGAACTTTTATAATGAACATCTATGCCGACTTAATCCATGGCCCGAACCAGTTACCCGATCTTTCGCAAGTACTAATCAAACAATTTATGTAATGATGCAAGGCCCTTCAGAATTTGGTATTGGTGGTAATCTTGCAAATTGGGATATAAAAGATCGGCTAAAAGAAATTAGAATTCCAACGCTGATGATCGGTGCAAAGCATGACACCATGGATCCAAAAGCAATGGAAGAGCAAAGTAAACTTGTACAAAAAGGCCGTTACTTATATTGTCCAAATGGAAGTCACCTTTCCATGTATGACGATCAGAAAGTGTTTATGAACGGAGTGATAGACTTTATCCATGATGTAGATAGTGGCACCTTCGAATAAAATATTATCTCATAGTTTTAACGGCTGTAACATTATTCTTCTTTTGCATATTTTGAATAAACCACATGATGGTGAAACTTGGTATAAAGTCCGTACCGGGTAATATTTCTTCTATGAAATTACCAACTCCACCCAATGCGCCTTTCCATCCACCGAAAGTTCTCATAAAGATTATAGCAGATATGGGCGCCCATAAAATATCGGCAATCTCACCCAGGCCTGGGATAGCATAAGTGGCGTAGCCAACGACATCCATCAGGATACAAAAAATAAGAGAAGGTTGTTTTTTCATTTACTGATAATTGTTTTGCTTGATATGCAAATTTGCTGCCGATTTTAAAATCGCAATGTATAGAGGAAAAAAATAACAAAACAGTTGCGTAAACTATCGCCTAAACCAAAACTCTTCGTTGGTGTATTTCTGTTCTTACTTCTGTAAAGCCAGCTTTTTTATACGTTCTTATAGCATTGGGATGATCGAGTGTGCAGGTATTTAATTGTATCCATTTCGGCTCATAACTCCATGCTTTCGCCACTACCCATTGTAAAAAATATTTACCATAGCCCTTACCAATAAAAGCCGGCATTAATCCAAAGTAGAGGATCTCCACAAATTTTTCTTCTTTTACAAATTCAATATATCCTGCTATTTCTTTATTTACATAAAAAAGAAAAATATCAACATTGTCCGCATTTATTTTTTCAGACAGTTCTTCATCAGGCATTACCATCCTGTCCAGCCAAAAATATTTTTCTCCAACGTCATAATAAAATTTCCTGTATTCATGAACAGGAATTGGATTGAGTAATAATCCGAAGTGAGTATCGGGGATAGAAACAGGTAACTTTTTGGGTTCATGCATTTCCAAAAAAGTGACGGTAGCAGGCTGCATCACGATTTTTGAAGGATCTATTGAGAATGACATGTAGCAAAAATAAAGGCAGATGTTGAAATTAACATCTGCCTTCTAAATATGTGGTTAGGATGATCATTTAAGATATCATCGCCTGATCCTTCTAAAAATATAGAGAGTAGCAGCGTCAATGTTCATATACAATTTATCATTTAAAATATTATAAGTAACTCCGCTTTTAAATCCTTTAAGAAGTTTTTTCTCAAAACCTTTA
>VBAS01000043.1:23289-28793 GCA_005882975.1 Bacteroidota bacterium
GCTGTCGAAAACTAATTTTCCATTTTTTTCAATGAATTTGCCTGTAATACCATTACAACCTGTATGACCAGAAAAAGTTTTTTTATCAAGATTAAAATCAAAATATGGAGTGCCATGTGTAAAATAAGTTGAATCCGGTGCATTATTGTTTATGCTATCAAGGACCCAGATATCCTGGATGGTAGTTGAAGATGCGGGAGTAGGACTAATAGATATTGAACTTTCTGTTGTCGTACTGGTTGTAGTTGCGTCATTGTCTTCAGATTGATTGCATGCCATTGCGCATATACAAGCTAACATAACAAATGATGATCTTTTAATGGAAAACATATTAAAATGGTTAGTGGTTAAAATTTTATATCCCTGCTAAAAATTGTTGCCTGATATAATCTACAACACTTACCAGGTTTTTTGTTTCTTCAAATATTTTTAACTGACGATCAGCACCGGTTCCGTTTTCCAAAATTTTATGGATATGTGCAAGACGGTGACGGCTGCCTAGATGATCTATAACGGGATCAATGAAATCAAGCAACTCATATAAAAGTGCACGGGTATTCACTTCTTCTTCTTTCCCAAAGTCGATAAGGCGGCCATCAATACCATAGCGGCTGGCTCTCCATTTATTTTCATTAAGCAATGCCCGGGAGTATTGAATAAAATTCAGATTCTTGCTGCGTAAAAGATAAATTCTTGCACACACTGCCTGGAAAAGCGTGGCAATGGTGATCGTCTCATCAACAGTAAGCGGAATATCACAAATCCGAAATTCAACTGTATTAAAAAATGGATGTACACGGAGATCCCACCATATTTTTTTTGCATTATCAATGCAATTTGTTTTTACTAATAGCTTCACATAGCTTTCATATGCTTCAATGCTGTCAAATGCTTCGGGAATACCAGTACGGGGAAATTTATCAAACACTTTTGTCCGGAAAGATTTATAACCAGTTAGTCTTCCTTCCCAAAAAGGAGAGTTTGTACTCAGCGCATATATATGTGGTAAAAAATATCTTGTGCTATTAGCAATATGGTTTGCCATCTCCCGGTTTTCCATTCCCACATGCACATGCAGTCCGAATATTAAATTGCTGCGGGCAGCTTCCTGTAATTCATTCACTAATTCGTTATAGCGAATATGATCAGTTATTAATTGACTTTCCCAATGACTGAATGGATGTGTTCCCGCAGCTCCCATCGCAAAACCAAGACTGCCGGCAATTTCGGAAATTGTCTTTCTTAATGCTGCCACATCCTGCCATGCTTCATCTGCGTCAGCACAAATATCTGTTCCCACTTCCACTACAGCCTGGTGCATTTCAGCTTTTACTTTATCCTTGATCACTTTTTGGCCTTCATGCACTATTTTTTGTTCGTGACTTTTTAGTTCCCTTGTCTCAGGATCAAGTACCATGTATTCTTCTTCTACACCTAGAGTAAATGTTTTATAGTTTAAGTTAGCCATACTGTTATTATAAGTTGGTCTTGTGAAATCTAAAATCGTAATTCTGAAATCTTAAATCAGACCAATGAAGATTTATTAGCTCCCTTTTTCACATACTCTCCCCAGGTCAAATTATCCTGTCCAGCTTTTTGTTCCATTGCTCTTTCAATTGCATAGTTAGCTGCTGTTTCCACTACCCATGCAAAATTTTCTTCACCTACACTGCTGCGTTCTGCATCGGGGGCAGGGTTGCAAAAATCTATTGCATAAGGAACGCCGTCTCGTATCGCTAATTCCACCGTATTAAAATCATAACCCAGATAATTGCAAATGCGCAGAACAATTTCTTCCATTTGTTTTAATCGCTCAGGTGATGGAGTAAAACTTGCTACATAGCGAAGATGATGTGGGTTGCGTGGCTCATAAGGCATAATGCGAACATGTTTTCTGCCAATGCAATAACAACGATAATATTCCGTAAAAACAATTTCTTCCTGCAACAACATTACTAACTGACCTGTTTCACTATGCTTATCAAAAAAATCTTCTTTGCTGTCTAATTTATATACATGTTTCCATCCACCGCCGGCAAAGGGTTTCATATAAGCAGGAAAGCCAACATATTTAAATATGGTTTCCCAATCCATTGGATAAGCAAGGTTGCTGAATGATTCTTCTGTAGTATCATCAGGATGATCACGTGAAGGAATGATCGCGGTTTTTGGGATGGGAACACCCACTTTTGTCATCAGGCAATTATTAAAGTATTTATCATCGGCACTCCACCAAAATGGATTATTGATAACTGCAGTTCCTGTCAATGCTTCATTTTTTAACCATGTGCGGTAAAAAGGCACATCTTGGGATATACGATCAATGATCACCGCATAACCAGTTGGTTCGCCTTGTATCGCCTTGTCAATCCGTACAGGTTCGGCCACGATCCCTGAAATATTTTTGCTATTGATCCTTTCTACAAAAGCCATTGGAAAGCTTCTTTCTTTTCCGTGTAGCACACCGATCTTCTTCATAAAAGTTAATTTGATTGATAAATTATTTTCGGGGGTATGTAAGTAATCAAATGTATTTTTTAAAGAGAAGATAAACAAAAAAGAAACAGATTGTTTCAAAACAAAGCACAGTTATCTTTAGTACGCTTCCCCTAATTTTGCCCAAATGCAGCGTTTGAAGCAGGTTTCAGTCCCCGTACAAAATTTGATCCGCCACTCTACTCACCTTGACAGGGATGTCCTTATAGATATTTATCTTCCACCTTTATCACCGGATGACAAAGCAGTCAGCTTGTTATTAATTAATGATGGACAGGACCTACCTAAATTTCATTTTGATCAGCTGTTGGCGGAACTCTATGAACAAAAAGCAATAGAACCAGTTCTCTGTGTCGGTATTCATTGCAGTGCTGATAGAAAAATGGAGTACGGAACGGCAAATGTGCTGGATTATAAAGGACGGGGAGCAAAAGCCCGATCACATCAGCAATTTGTTTTGAATGAATTGCTCCCCTATATAATTGAAAACTTCGGTAATGATTTTAAGGAAAAAGCTTACGCAGGTTTTTCGTTGGGGGGTCTTTCGGCCATTGATACCGTTTGGCATTATCCTGAATATTTTTCAAAAGCTGCAGTGTTCTCCGGCTCTTTGTGGTGGAGATCAAATGATCTGCAAAACGGGTATAATGAAAACACTGATCGCATCATTCACAAGCTTATAAGAGAAGGAAGCTATAAGCCCGGATTAAAATTTTATTTTACTACGGGTTCTCTTGATGAAAAAATGGACAGAAATAATAATGGAGTTATTGATTCAATTGATGATACACTTGGGTTGATTGAGGAATTAGAAAAAATAGGATACAGAAATGGTACTGATATCCGGTATATAAATTATGAAGATGGAAAGCATGATGTAAAGACATGGGGAAAAGCAATGCCAGATTTTTTAAAATGGGGATGGGGGAAGTCAGTAGTCAGTAGTCAGTAGTCAGTTATTAGGCAGTATAAGTTATCGTTTAATTAAAATAATAAAAAAACCTCTTGTTATTAGCAAGAGGTTTTTTTATTAAAAAGAAATTATTAATTATTGAAAATGTATCTTAATCCCATTTGCATATAGTAAGTAGATGCAGTGCTGACATTATCTCTGAAAGTATCAATAACCGGATTGTTCCTGTCTGTAGCAAGGCGGAAAGTTGGCAAAACTGTACCGCCAGGTACAAGTAAAGTCGGGTTTGTTGGAACCAATACAGATGAAGCATTGACTGTTTTTACTTTACCCCCAAAGTTGAAAATGTCAAGTGTTAACTGGATAGTATTCTTAGTTTTACCAACATTGATAAAGAGATCCTGGATAAGCTTAATATCAACCTGGTTTCTCCATGGAGCCTGTGCGCCATTGCGTTCTGCATATTGTCCTTTATGAGCTCTCAAGTATTTGTCCTGGTCAATATATTTAAAGAATAATGCGCTTTGTTCAGCGGCGCTGTAGCTAACACCGTTTGGATATGTGAAAGCCGTAAATGTAATTTCAGATGGATTTTTAGGAATATAAATAAGATCATTACCGTTAAATCCATCACGGTTAAAATCAGCACCATAAACATAAGAGAACCGGTAATCGATCGAGCCGGAATACAACATTGAAATTGTAGATGCAAAATGTTTGAAATATTCTTTTCTATAAGTGAACGAAGCAACCAAACGGTCGGGAACTGTAAAACCTGAATAGCTAAGTGTAGGCGTATTAGGTGAATTATAAGTTTGAGTGGCTTGCCATGCGGACAATGGCTGGTCACCATTGCCATCAAACAAACTGTTTGCAAAAGTCTTGACATAAGCAAATGAAACGCCAAATCCATTTCTGAAAGCTTTGTCAACCTTTGCAGTGAGTGAAGCATACGTACCGCGTTTATCATTGGTTACATATACAGCATTAAAGGCACTTGTACCTGCGGCACTAGGTAGACCTGCGCCAGTTAATGGATTAATGAATTTTTGCTGATTATTGACAGGGTACATTGCCCTATTGACGTCAGGATATCCTACAGTATTTAAAGGCTGCGGAGTAACCAGGTTAACATTTTTAAAAACGGTAGCATTGAGATCTTTATTTACTATACCCTCTAAAGTAAAGATCATATTCCATGGAAGTTTTGTGTCGATGGCAAGACTTGTTTTCCATGTTCTGGGAAATTTAAAATTTTCATCAAATGCGGAAATTGCACTTGGGACAACCGATCCTGCAACTGGTACAGTGGCCGGTCGGTAAGCAGCCGGATCAGGGTTGAAAGGATAAGGAAACGCATTAGGGGATGCTGCATTATTATTCCAGCTTTGGGTTACTTGTAGCATACCTGCATCACCAACCTGGCTAACTATCCACACGAATGGAACTTTTCCTGTAAAAATGCCTGTACCGCCACGTATTTGTAATGAGCGATTTCCATAAAGATCATAATTAAATCCAATTCGCGGCGACCACATCAGCGTCTGTTTGGGCAAGTTTCCTGTATTTATTTTCAAGCCATCTGCAAATGTGAGACCTGCAACGATCGGATGTGTTTTTACTTCACTTACATCAGGGTATGTTGGCAGATCAAGTCTTAATCCAAGTGTAAGTTTGAATTTTTTATTGATAGCGATCTCATCCTGTCCATACGCTGAATATTGCATGAACTGGAAAGTTGGGAATGCTTGCGCAAAATCTTTTTCCAAAGAATAAGTAAGCGCATAGTCAGTTGGTTTTACTCCGTTTTTAAAATCATCCCATGAATTAAAACGGAAATACCCTAAGCCGAAACGCTGAAAACCGTTGATCGTTTCACTCCAGTCAACCTGGCCACCCACTGTCCAGTTGTGTATCCCTGATCTCCAATTAAGATTATCAACAACGGAATACATTTTTACCTTTCTTAAGTTACCGAAGCTGAATGATTCATAACCGAAAGAAGTAAATGGTGAGCCATCTTTTAAAATATCCACAAAAGGAAACTGGGTGCTTGGAGTTTCACGTGAGTCATTCTGATATGTATAAGTTCCAC
>VBAS01000302.1 GCA_005882975.1 Bacteroidota bacterium
TTCCCCTTGTAATTCTAATCTTCTCAGGGGTAAAACAATTGGAGGAGCTTGCTGAGCAAGAATGCTATAAGAACCAAGACTTCCATATTCATTTGTATAATCATTACCAACACCATCTATCGAAACGTAATAAGTTCCAGGGTTCAGTGTAGTGTCAATAGAAGCGCTTAAAGTTGATAAAGGATTATAAGTGCCAATTGGCGTTGTGCCATTGTATAATTGTATTGACATATCAAGATTGGAGCCGGCATCACCAGAACCTACATTAGTAGGGATGGCATTTAATAAAAATCTTTTAGTACTTGATAAAGTGAATTTGAGCATATCCTTCTCCGTGGGAGTAGTGATCATTCCGTTTACAGTAAATTGATTGCTGCTAAAATTTTCGTTAGTGGCTGTGGCGAATGTTTCGCCAAAATCATCTGTACGATAACCGAAGCCATTGGTTCCGGTAATTATATCAAGATCTTTTTGTGAACTGCTACATCCATAATAAGGATTGGGGCCATCAAACCATGTTGTTGAATTTTTATAATAACCCACTCCCATAATAGGAGCCCAACTGGTTTCTCCCGAACCTATTCCATAATTATATTCAGAAGTAAGCTGGCAACTCGTATTGTATGAAGCCTGGTGATATAATCCCAATGTGTGACCCGCTTCATGAGAAGCTGCTTCGGAAATGTATTTTACATTATACCCAAGCAGGTTTGAAAAAACAAAAGCCGGTGTATTATCACCCCAGATATATGAACCAACAAAAGATACACCACCTGCGCCAGATCCATACCATGCATTTGATGTAGTTATAATAACCCTCATTCTTTTGGTTACCGGCGCAGACAAGTATTTTGTTGAGTCTGTGGTAACATTAAGATTGAATGGACGATAGTCTTCAGCCACCCGGTTAAATATTTCAGTGATCTGGGTGCTATTTAACCCGGAACCAGCAGCATAAATAGTTCCGCTAACATTCCAACTCGTATTAGCAACAGTATGTCCATCAAAATCGAGGAAGATAACTGCCGAAGCGGAAGTATAGCTGTTTAATTTGGGTACTTGTGAGCTAACAATCAGGCTGCTGACTAATGATAGCATCAAGAAAATGGATTGGAATAGATTTTTCATAACAAGGCGGATTTTGGATTTATCAATTAGGTATCGGATTATACGGATGAAAAACGGGTCAGTTTTAAAATTTACTCATTTACTAAATCATTGAATTTTCTTTTAACAAGGATAAAATGTCCATTCTGGTTTTTTAATTCGAGAAGATCTCCGTGCTGAAAACTTAATATCCTTCCTGAATAAGTTATAGTTCCGTCTTCATTGGTAATCTTAGATAGCGTCAATCTTGCGCCATTATAATTGGTAGAACGGATCACCACGGTTTGTATATTATTATTCTCTTTGGTGGAAGAGGAGACGACTTGTCCTTCAAATTGAAATTTTGAATCATCAGAAAGATTTACACTTACTGAATTGCCTACAGGAGTATTGACCAAATTGTTGAGATTGTTAACACTAACGGAAATATTTTCCGGTAAACTTTGAAATAACTTGGGTTTGTTTGAATTAGGATCGCTGCTGCGAAGAGCCGGTGTTGTTTGAGCAAATGAACATACACTGAAGAGGGCAATGCATACGCATAGCAAAGAGGTACGAAGGTTTTTCATTTTATTCTTTTTTAAAAGTCAATAAGGATATTGTTCAGCAGTCAGGATTTTAACTGCAGTTTTCATGGGGGGTCGGAGATACAAGATTTGTGAATTAATTTATAAAGTCCAAGTAGTGAAGTAATGATTTCTTTAAAATCAAGTGGTAGTACTCTGAGGCAATTCGTAAAAGCACGGAATAGGATTTTATCAATATTGGTTTGTACTTAGTAAAACCAATGTACATGCATCTAAGGGTTGAATGTTATGTTGCTTTGCAAGTGCAGCTAATTCATCATTTTCAGCGCCGGGATTAAAGATAATCCGTTTTGGTTTTAATGAAAGAATATAATCATAGTATTTCTGCTGTCTTATGGGATTAAGATAAAGAGTAACGGTGTCAATGTCTGCAAACTCTTTTTTTTCTTTTCCGATCTCTACATCGTCAACCCGTGTATTCTTTTTTCCAATGGCTACTACAGGGTATCCATACTTACGAAGACGTTTAATAGCCAGATTGCTGTATCGTGCAGGATTATCCGATGCGCCAAGCACTAATGTTTTTTTCTTATCGTTTTGGCTCATACTAAATAAATCAAAACAAATACTGTACTAAGATATGTCCAAAATATTGAAAATAGGATGTGAATAACAGTCTCAAATGATTTGCCTTTCCAAATCTTTGATGAATATCCAAAGAACTGGACATACAATCTTACTAACCAAAATATTCCAAGACATAAGGAAATTCGTTTACCTAAAGTTGTATTTGAAAGCTCAGTCGATGATGTCAGGCAAAGAACACCTATTAGAAAAACTACAAATGCAATGAAGAAGGTATGAACATACATCATTTGTCTGTTCATAACACTCAATAAACTTAACTCTTGCTTCCAATTAAAATACTTGGGAAAAGAAAAATGAAGTAGAGCTAATATGAGTAATAATACACCGATGATTTTAAGATGGAGCTCCATTTTATACGAAAGTAGATATACAAAAAGATTAAGGGTTACAATTGAAGATAGACATAAATGGGGTGAATTTAATTTCATTAATAGAAGAAAACCCGGCATGTTTAAAAGCATTTTTCCAGACTGCACGAGAGAAAAAATGTGTGAAGCCGACTGAAAATGCCAAAAAATTGGGAAAATCTCTCAAGTGTTCTATCATGATTACTTTTCCATTTGCTTTGCATAGCCTATGGCATTCTTTTAAAAACTGAATTTTCTCATCATGCGATCTTATTTCATGTACTGCCGACAGAAGGAAGATAATATCAACCGTTTTATCTTTTAGAGGAATAAAGTTTGAGACAATATGTTCAGTATTTGGATAAATCAAACTTACTTTTCGAGCCCTTTTTATTGCAGGTTCTGTGTGTTGTTTAGCATTATAAAAATCAAACACTTTTAAATCAGCTTGAGGAAATTTCCTTTTAATAATAAAGCTCGTTTCATCAAAGCCAGCATTAATACTAATAATTTGTTTTATCCTTTCATCATTCTTGATTAAATTATTAAACCAATCTAATTTATAATAATCGGAAAAATCATAAACATAAGCGGATACGATTAAGGGCATGATAAGACCATATAAAAATGCTGCTATAATCAACCAAAAAAAGGTAGGCGACCATTCAATAAAGAAATAGCTGGCAAGTAATAATATTAACACGCCGAGACCAAATACATAAAAGTGACGGTTAAAACTTAAAATGTTCAGGACGCCCTGAAATTTTTTTCTTTCTTGTTCCATTGATCAAGTTTACCTTTTTTCCAGTAATAAGGAATGTTTCGAATGATAAACGAGTTTGCCAGCCTAACATCATTCAATTTTAAATTATCAATAAAAGAAAAATGATAGTCTATGACTTTAACAGGCATAGGTTCCCAGTTTTCCCGAACTCCTTCAATAATCAAAACTTTTTGGGTGGCCGGATTATAAGTAAAAGTAAATGGTAAAGGTCCTGCAAATCTTTTTGCCTCTTTCCAATTGGCAAATGGTGAACCAGCAGGCAGTAAAATATTTTTATTGGCGGCATCTTCAATACGTACTTTAAAATGTGACTTGTGTGAGCCAATCTCAGTTATTCCGCCCTGCATGTTTTGATTGATATCTGTTGTTGTATAATTGTAATGTGTAAAGATGTTTCCAAAGAATTCCATTTTCTTTTTGTCAGTCTCCGATTTGAGAATAAACAATCCTCTCAACCTTTTATTTGCCTGATTGGTAAAGCGTACAAATACACGATAGCCAATTAGAAAAAAATCATTACCTAACATTTTCGGAAATCCTTTTGGTCGCAATGCTTTTGTTTGAACCATCGCAACTGCAATGAAAGCCCATTTGTCATCAAAGGTGTCCAACTCAAAGCATTTGGGAATTAAATGTTGAATTTGTTTTTTTGAAATTGCGAAAGTAAAAACAAGTGAACTTTCAAAAAAAGCTTCTACAGCAAAGGGATGATTTTTTAGGAATGATAACATTTTA
>VBAS01000303.1 GCA_005882975.1 Bacteroidota bacterium
TGGAGTGTGATCGGTAGGGAATTTACACTGGCTACTAACCAGGTTGATTTTTCGCAGGGCCGTAGTTTTAAATTACAATACACCACACCAGACAACCAAACTGAAACTCCATTAATAATTCATCGGGCACCGTTGGGAACACATGAAAGATTTATCGGGTTTCTGCTTGAACATTATGCAGGCAAATTACCAGTATGGCTGGCGCCGGTCCAGGTAAAAGTGCTGCCGATAAGTGATAAGTTCCTGGATTATGCAAAGAGTGTAGCAGATAAACTGAAAAAATCAGATATTCGTGCAGAGGTTGATGACCGCAATGAGAAAATAGGAAAGAAGATTCGTGATACCGAACTAATGAGAGTACCTTATATGCTGGTGGTGGGAGAAAAAGAAATGAATGAAAATAAGGTGGCAGTAAGAAGACAAGGTAAGGGAGATCTTGGTGTAAAAGATGTTAGTGAGTTCGTAAATGAGATTAAGATTGAGGTTCATGAAAGAAAAGCTGAATAGCGAACAGAAAGTAAAAGAGTGCGACGCAACAAAAGTTAAATAGTGTTGTTATCGCTGATAAAATAAAAACAATTATTAACTAAACAATTTAAATGGCAGTACAACAAGGAGGATTCAAACCTGGTGGTGGATTTAATAAACCCGGCGGCGGTGGTGGATTCAGCAAACCAGGTGGCGGCGGCGGTTTCAACAAAGGTGGTTTTAGAGGAAGATTTGTTCCCCGCAAAGAAGCCGAACATCGCATCAACAATTTTATAAGAGTGCCGCAAGTAAGGCTTGTAGGTGAAAATGTAGAAGTGGGAGTCTATAATACGCAGGATGCATTGCGTATGGCGCAAGATCAGCAACTTGACCTGGTGGAAATTTCCCCAACAGCAGATCCGCCGGTATGCAAGATCATTGACTACAATAAATTCCTTTACGATAAGAAGAAGAAGGAAAAAGAAATGAAGGCCAAGAGCAAAACGGCCGAATTAAAAGAAATTCGTTTTACTCCAAATACTGATGACCACGACTTTGACTTCAAAGCAAAACATGCTGAGAATTTTCTGAAGGATGGCAATAAGGTAAAAGCTTATGTACAATTCAAAGGTCGTGCTATCCAATTCCAGGAAAGAGGTCAGTTGCTTCTTTTAAAATTTGCCGAACGCCTGAATGAGTTTGGGACATTGGAAAGTATGCCAAAGATGGAAGGTCGTCGTATGCTTGCAATGTTTGCTCCAAAGGGCAAGAAAAAATCTTAATGCAGATCAGGGTTTAAGATCATTTTAAAAATCATTGAATGGATATCGAGATACTACGTTCGATCTGTTTGTCATTTCCTGCAGTGACCGAAGAGGTAAAATGGGGAAACGATCTTTGCTTTTGCGTTGGTGAAAAGATGTTTTGTGTTACAAGTCTTGAGCCTCCGCATACATTTTCTTTTAAAGTAACAGATGCAAAATTTGATGAATTATCAGGCTCCGAAGGATTTAAACCAGCACCGTATTTGGCCCGTGCAAAATGGGTGTTTGTCGCTGATCCTTCGAAGCTTAGCAGGAAGGACTTGAAAAACTATTTGCAACAAAGTTATGACCTGATAAAGGCTAAGATCACCAAAAACAACGAAAAGATCTCGGAATAGACCAGGCCTAACTTTTTTTAAACTTGCACTTGCCAGAACAGCATTCTGCCCTATCTTTGCGACCCCGAAATCAAATCATTAGTTCTTTCTGGTTTTGGGACTGATTCCTGAAGAGGTTCAACAAGATTTCGCCTTGTGGCGGAACACCTCAAGGGTTAATTTAAAAAGCATTTAAAATGCCTAAGGTAAAAACAAACTCCAGCGCCAAAAAACGCTTCAAAGTGACCGGCACTGGAAAGATCATGCATCAAAAGAGTTTTAAGCGTCACATCCTTACTAAAAAAACAAAAAAACGTAAAAGAGCACTTGGTCATGATGGGCTTGTAGACAAATCCAACATGAACTTTGTAAAACGTTTATTGCGTTTGAAGTAATTAAATCTAAACTTTTAACTCTAAAATTATTAAGATATGCCTCGTTCAGTAAACTCTGCAGCAAGTAAGGCCCGCAGAAAAAGAATTTTAAAACAAGCCAAAGGTTATTATGGCAAAAGAAAGAACGTTCTTACAGTTGCCAAGAACGTAGTTGAAAAAGGTATGACCTATATGTTTGTAGGTCGTAAGTTGAAGAAAAGAAATTATCGTCAATTGTGGATTGCCCGTATCAATGCGGCGGTTCGTGAAGAAGGAATGACTTATTCTGAGTTCATCAATAAACTTCAGAAAAAAGGAATTGAGCTTGACCGTAAGGTTCTTGCTGACCTCGCAATGAACAATCCTGAGACATTTAAAAACCTCGTTGCACAGGTAAAATAAATTGGAACTATCCAAACCTAAGCCGGTTATGAATATTCATAGCCGGCTTTTTGTTTTTTATTCATCCAATCTTATACTTTTGTTGCCGCTAAAGAATTTGAACACCTAATAACCCATTGAGTCTTTAATGAACAACACTTACCTTGATCTTGTAAAGCAAACTTTCAACTTTCCCCAGGAAGGTCTGGAAGTAGAAGAAGGAAATTTTTATTTCAACGGAATAGACATGAAGGCGCTGATAGCAAAGTATGGAACGCCATTGAAACTAACCTACCTGCCTAAGATCGGAATGCAGATCAAAAAAGCTAAGAATTTATTTGCCGCAGCAATTAAGAAACACAAGTACGAGGGAAAATACAATTATTGCTATTGTACAAAAAGCTCACATTTCAGTTTCATTGTAGAAGAGGCTTTGAAACATGATATCCATCTTGAAACATCTTATGCATATGATATCGAGATCATAAAAAAATTATATGAGAAGAAAAAGATCACAAAGGATATAAATATAATCTGCAACGGGTATAAACAAAAGAATTACACAAGGCGAATTGCCAACCTATTGAATTCTGGATTTACCAATGTGATCCCGGTCTTAGATAATAAAGATGAGTTAAGAGAGTATGCAAAAAGTGTAAAAGGGCCGTTTAAATTAGGAATAAGAGTGGCGGCTGAAGAAGAACCAACTTTCCCTTTTTATACATCACGACTTGGGATCAGGGCTAAAGATATATTGGAATTTTATGTTGACAGGATCGAAGGTTATGAAAGCAAATTCCAATTAAAGATGTTACACATCTTTTTAAACAAAGGGATCAAGGATGACATTTATTACTGGAGTGAGTTGAATAAGATCATTAATCTTTATTGCCAGCTAAAAAAGATATGCCCTGAACTTGATTCAATAAATATTGGTGGCGGTTTTCCTATTAAACATTCTCTTGGCTTCGAGTATAAATATGATTTCATGATCAATGAGATCGTTCGCAATATTAAGACTGCCTGTAAAAAAGCAAGAGTACCAATGCCTCATATTTTTACAGAGTTTGGCAGTTTTACTGTTGGTGAAAGTATGGCGCATATTTTCAGTGTTATAGGTGAAAAAGTTCAGAACGATCGGGAAACATGGTATATGATCGATTCATCCTTTATCACCACATTGCCTGATACATGGGGGATAGGTGAGAAGTTTCTAATGTTGCCAATAAATAAATGGGACCAGGAATATCATCGTGTGGTATTAGGAGGTATTACCTGCGATAGCCATGATTATTATGATTCAGAGGAACACATTAATGAGGTATTTCTTCCTAAGATCACAAATGGTGAACCG
>VBAS01000044.1 GCA_005882975.1 Bacteroidota bacterium
GGTTCTTGTCATCGCTGCAGAAGGATATGAGTCTATGATGAAGCCCGTGAATGGAAAAGAATTGATCATAGTTTTGGTAAAGACCTCGGACAATACCAACAATAACACCCTAAATGAAACGATCACTCAAAAGCAAGTTTACAATTCTGTGCAGGATTTTGGAAAGGCAGAAGCCGGCCGCGTTTACCAGGGATCTGCATTAACTGTATTTCATTCGAAAGAAGAAACGCAGGGAAGCCGCTATTTGTTTAATTGGTGGGTAAACGGAACTATGCTTGACACAAATCTTGTTGTGATCAATACGGCCGATTTTAGTTTTAACTATGATAAGATCGGAAAAAAGTTATTAGCTACCCGTGATAAGAACACGATCATTGAAATAAATGATGCGGCGATAAATTCTTTTATACTAAAAACCGATACTTCCACCACAAGGTTTGAAAAGATCCCTGCAATTACTAAAAAAGAATTTTTGATCGAGGTGGTTAAAAACGAGGTCAAATATTCTTTGTACAAATCTATGAAAACAACATTTCAAAAGGCCGATTATACTAATAACGGGGTCATCGCATCGGGAAAAAAATATGATGAGTTTGTCGATGAATTTGAATACTATATAATTTTTCCGGGCGGCAACCAGTTTAAGAAAGTTGACTTGAAAAAGAAGTCTATCAGGGAAGCGCTGTCCAGTGAAGAAGTAAAAGTTAAACAGTATTTTTCTAAAAGTGAGAGTGGCGTTATCAATGAAACATTTCTTAAGGAATTGATTTTATTTTTGAATCAATAGTTTCAGTTAGCTACTTTTACTAAAACTCCGATTAAAATGGATCAGCCTCAACAACAACCTAACCAGCTCAACATAGAAATATCAGAAGAAGTAGCAGAAGGTTCTTATGCGAACCTTGCTATCATCACACATTCTCATGCAGAGTTTGTAATTGATTTTGTGAACGTGATGCCGGGCACGCCAAAAAGTAAAGTGAAATCAAGAATAATTTTTACACCTCAGCATGCTAAAAGATTTATGAAGGCGATGACAGAAAATATCTCTCGCTATGAAGTTGCAAATGGTGCTATAAAAGACCTGGAAGATATTCAATTGCCGCTCAATTTTGGAGGACCTTCGGCGCAAGCCTGAGCTAGATACTTGATGCTGGATACTGGATATTACTTATTTTGGAGATTGATGTTCTTGTTCGATTGCTTGCAAGAATTTATTTAGCATTTTACCAAGAGTTTCAATTTTGTTCTTCAGAGTTGTATAAATCAATTCATCGATAAGTGATTTAGTGTCCCACAAATTTTCCAGATGATCCATTGTTTCGTCGTTTGATGAGAGAGCATAAACGAGGAATTTTATCCAATCTTGCTTATATCTTCTTCTGCCATATCCTTCAACGATCGTTGCTTTTGTTGTTTTGCTTGATCTTCTTATTTGTGATCCTTCCTCATACATTTCAAATTTTGGCAGCTTCATTGTCATTTCATGAATTTCAATAACAACTTCTCTTGATAAGATCCAGATTTGAAGTTTTCTATAACTCATAAACCTATTTTTACCCAGTATCAAATATCCAGTATCCAGCATCCAGCATCCAGCATCTACAACAACCCTTCATCCGCAAAACTGAAGTAACCAGCATCACTAACGATCATGTGGTCGAGTACTTTGATGTCAAAGTATTTTGCTGCTTCTTTTATTTTTAATGTGAGTTCTTCATCGGCCCTGCTTGGTTTTAAGCTTCCCGATGGATGATTGTGACAAAGGATGATGCTGACTGCATCTTCTTCTAATGCTTTTTTTAGAATTATTCTTGGGTCTGCAACAGTACCGGTTATACCACCTTCACTTACAATTTCAAAATGATTGATCTTATTGGCCCTGTTTAAAAAAACTACTGCAAATACTTCATGCCGGTAGTCTTTTAATTTTGCCATAAAGTAATCAGCAACATCATTGCTTGAGGAAATTATTTTCTTTTGAAGGGAACCACTTGCTTGCCTTCTTCTTCCTAATTCAAGTGCAGCTGAAATAGTAACTGCCTTTGCCAGGCCAATGCCTTTTACTTTCATCAGATCTTTTACTGTTAGCCTGCCTAATTCTGATAAATTATCCTTACTGAGCTTTAAAATATCTTTTGCAAGATCGACTGCCGTTTTTTCTTTTGAACCATTTAATATAAGAATAGCAAGCAGCTCAGAATCGCTGAGTGTGTGAGCTCCATTCAATAGTAATTTTTCTCTTGGCCTATCGTCTTTTGCCCATTCCTTTATAGAGTATTTCTGCTCTTGCATCACCCAAGATTAACAAATAATTTAGGCCTAGAAAATACAACTTTCAGGGCATAGCCCGGAAGATTGATCCAAACCTTTGAAAAACTAAACCAATACTGTATGAAAAGAACCTCCGTATCCCCAATTGGTGCATTGCATCCCATTCTATTTTTTGCCGGCGTGTATGTAGTCGTTTTGTTTTTTTCTATTTTTATTTGTTCAGCGCTTTTTTATAGCTGTAATACAACTTCTGGTGGTAACTATTCCACTAATGAGAAAAAAGCAAGTGAAGCACCGGCTAATACTGTAGCTATTGCTTCGGTAAAATAGCATCGATAGTCATCAACATTTTTTCCCGTCTCCTGTTTGATTTGGGGTGAAGTATTATCTTCGCCGCTCCAGAGAAATCCCTTTGGTGTAATCAAATCAAGTCATGTCAGCCGCTAAAATTTTTTCCGGTACGGGATCACAAGGCTTAGCAGAACAAATTTGCAAAAGTTACGGACACCGGCTAGGAAAAGTCAATATTCAACGATTCAGCGACGGAGAGATCCTACCCACTTTTATGGAGAGCATCCGGGGTGATTTTGTTTTCCTGGTTCAAAGCACTCATTCTCCTGCAGAAAATTTAATGGAACTCTTGTTGATGATAGATGCGGCAAAAAGAGCATCGGCATATAAGATCATTGCCGTGATTCCATACTACGGTTATGCCCGCCAGGATAGAAAGGATAGACCAAGGGTAGCGATAGGAAGTAAGCTGATTGCCAATATGATACAAGCAGCCGGAGCTAACCGTTTGATAACAATGGACCTGCATGCTCCGCAGATACAGGGCTACTTTGACATTCCAGTTGACCACCTTGACAGCCACGCAGTTTTTATTCCTTACATAGAGAATCTGAAACTCGAAAACCTTACCTTTGCGGCCCCCGATGTAGGAAGTGCAAACAGGATAAGAGAGATCTCAAGTTATTTTGAAGCGGAGATGGTGATCTGTGATAAGCACAGGAAAAGGGCAAATGAAATTGCAAGCATGGTAGTGATCGGGGATGTGACAGACCGGGACGTGGTAATTATCGATGACATCTGCGACACCGGCGGCACATTGGCAAAAAGCGCAGCTCTTTTAATGGAAAAAGGTGCAAGAAGTGTAAGAGCTTTGATCACACACCCTGTATTAAGCGGAAAGGCATATGAGAATATCGAGAACAGTGTACTGGATGAATTAGTGGTTTGTGATACGATCCCTTTAAAGCAAACCACACCGAAAATAAAAGTGATATCTGTTGCTGAGTTGTTTGCGGTGGCTATCAGGAATGCTTTTGAAAATAAAAGTATCACAAGCTTGTTTGTACACTCACAAAGAAAAGGGAGATAGGCTCACAGATGACACGTATCACACAGATATTTTCCGTGTAAATTTGAGAAATCTGTGAGAGATAAAAAGCTGAATAGAGTTACAGAAAGTACAAGAGTGCGACGCAAGGGACGATGATAGGACATTCAGCTGTTGGGTAAAAAATAAATAACGAGTAACTAATAAATAAATATAAAATGAAATCAATTACGATCGAAGGACAACTGAGGACCGAAACCGGGAAGAAAGCCACCCGCCAACTTCGCTCTCAGGATCTGGTGCCCGGTGTAATTTATGGCGGTGAAAAGGAGATCAGCTTTGCTGCTCCTTCCATGGCTTTTAAAACATTCGTGTACACACCAGAATTTCAGCAAGCTGAAATTAAATTGAATGGCAATACTTATAACTGTATTTTGAAAGATCTGCAGTTTGATAAAGTAACTGATAAACTGATCCACATTGATCTGATGGAATTGGTTCAGGACAAAAAAGTGATCGCTGATATTCCTATCAAATTTACCGGAGTATCAAAAGGTGTAAAAGAAGGTGGTCACCTTATCATTAAGATGAAATCTCTTAAAGTTAAATCTTTACCAAAGCATCTGAAAGAACAAATTGAAGTGGATATCACTAATCTTGAACTGAATGGTAACATTCGTGTTGAAGATGTGAAAGAAGCCAATTATGAAATTCTTAATTCACCAAGAATTCCTATTGCATCAGTTGTATTAACACGCCAGTTGAAACAGGAAGAAGCAACTGCGACACCTGCTGCTGGAGCCGCACCTGCTGCTGGAGCTGCTGCCCCCGCTGGAGCCGCTGCACCTGCTGCTGCTGCGCCTGCTGCAAAGCCTGCTGCAAAAGAAAAAGGAAAGAAATAATCAGCATGATCTTATAGCAAACCCATCCCGATTTGATCGGGATGGGTTTTTTGTTTCTTTGATTATATTACAAAATGTGAAGTTGTTATCTTTAAATTGTTATTGTAAAGAAGATGAAATTTTTAATCGTTGGCCTGGGAAATGCTGGTAATGAATATACCCACACAAGGCATAATATCGGCTTTGATGTAGTAAATGCTTTTGTTCAAAAGCATTCCGGAAAATTTTCAACAGGAAGACTGGCTTATGTTGCTGAAGTAAAATGGAAAGGCAAAATGTTTATTTGCATTTGCCCTACAACTTATATGAATCTAAGTGGTACTGCTGTTAAATATTGGATGGATAAAGAAAAAATTGCGATCGGGAATATTCTTGTAATTACAGATGATGTTTCATTGCCGCTAAATAAAATGAGACTTCGCCCTTCGGGTAGTGATGGCGGACACAATGGATTGAAAAGTGTGGAGGCCTCATTAGCATCAAGGGATTATCCACGGTTACGTTTTGGTATTGGTAATGATTATCCAAAAGGATTGCAGTCGGATTATGTTTTGGGTAAATGGAGAAAAGAAGAAGAGCCATTAGTTAAATTAAAAATTGAAAAGGCTGTCGAAGTAATAGAAAGTTTTGCAACAAGGGGGTTAAGTCTCACTATGAATGATGTGAACAGCGCTGAATATTCAGTTTAAAAAATATCACTGTTGTCTTGATTTTTCATTCATTGTTCTTAAACGCTGGCAAAGGATCTTTATGAAACCTTTTGCCACCTCGGGTCTTTCATCCATTAGCTCATAAAAAGGTTCCTGGTCTATTTTATATAGAATGCAATCAGTATCGGCAGTGGCGCTGGCTGACCTGGTATCGGCATCAAGTAAAGAAAGCTCGCCAAAAACTTCTTTTTCTTTAAGTATTGCAAGGGTTGTATTTCCCTTATGGATCTTTATATTTCCTTGTTGAATAATATACATGCAATCACCTGTTTCTCCTTCTTTAAAAATTTCTGTACCCTGCTCATATTGCATTTCTTTCATTAACGGAGCAAGGTCGGCAAGAATATTCTCAGGTGTCTCTTTAAAAAGATTAAGAGACTTGAGCAGCAGCACTTTTTCAATTAATAACAGCCTGTTTATATTTCCCCGTTCCATAATTTAAAAATAAACATTTCACTGAGCATATTGCGCTGTTTCCTTCAATAGCATGTTTTCGGAATTAATGAATTTTTCAATAAGTCCGGCTGTAAGCGCTGCACTTGTTGTTTTTGAAATGTACATACTGCATGCCTTCGTCCAAATATTATAGGTAATTGGTTTTTCTTTCAGGATTTTTGAAAGAATTTCCTGCGTTTGTGAAACTTTGTCAGGGGGTAATAAATTTTTTAATGAATTACTGCGATATTCAATATCTGCAGGTTCATATAATTTATTAAAAGGAATCGCAAGCTCTTTTTTAACGATCATATCAATTAATTCCATAGCATTCGCCACACTTTCTTTCTTTTTCATGTCAAGCCCCTGTTTTATTTTGAATGCTTTTTCATGATCATAAAGACAACCAAAAAGACAGATCAAAATATTCCTGATCTCAATAAGCTCAATATTCAAAGAGCTATTGATCAAAGAATAATTATCATCATGCTCGAGCAGGCTTTGCATATAAAGCAACTCAGCACCATATATGATGTAGGCCAATGAAATTTCTTCTAATTTTTCCTGCGTTTCCTCCGTGGCGCTGTATCTGCTTCTGTGTAATGATTTAGCAATAGTGCCAGCATAAGAAGGATGTTTTTCCAATAGTTCAAAAAGTGTTGCCTGCGCCTTTTGTCCCCCGATCTTCCCCAAAACCGTAATCAGTTTTTCTTTTATAAATGAATTCGTGTCTTTGTTAGAGATGTTCTTTAAAATAATTGGAATTGATTTTTCGCCTGCAGCCTGGAGCGAAGCACCTACATGTAATGGATGTTCCTTAAAATAGGCCATCACTCTTTCCATCAATAACGGCGTTGCTGATTCGCCGATTGCTTTAAAAGCTGCTAATCGTAAACCACGATCAGTTGTAAAAAGATTTATAAAATGTGGATGGCAATAAAGATCTTTTACTTCAGTAAGAACCTGCAGGGCTGCTTGTTTATCCTTTGCTTCATCCGATCTCAGGAGGTCTGTTAGGATATCTTCTGCATACTGGTGATTTTCTTTATCATTACTTTTAATCATTCCTATGAGTGCAGCCGCTTTAATACCTGCATCATGGTGATGCAAATAATGTTTTAAATAATGATGCTCATTTTGTTCTTTGCATAAATTTTGTACTGCCAGTATTTGTATTTCTTTGTTTTTATCATTGTCAGCTAACATTTTTAATTTCTCTTCCGCGCCTTTGATATTTCGGGTTTGGATCAATAGCAATGTTACTTTCTTAATATTATCAGATGGATGATCAAGCAGCTTAAAAATTATTTCTTTACTGCTGCCAGTGATCTGGCTATTCAGCATTTGTAAAATATTTATTATTTCTGTTTCATTTCCTGTTTCTATTTTTTTTAATATTTGGTTCTGAATCTCTTCATCGGAAAGTTTGAATTCATCCTGGCTAAAGAAGCGGCTACTGATCGCTTTTAATAGAGTATGATGCTATGATCTGTTTACAAGTAAGATCGAAACGATCCAACTAATTCCGAAAAATGCAAGAATGTAACAAAGGATTAATAATTCGTTTCCCGGTTTCAAATTTTTTATTATGATCAGAAGTATGCCCGCGAATAGAAAAGCAAACGGGTCCATGATCCCTTTTACAATTGCATGAGCTTTTGACCTGGCGTTGGGATTAAGCGGTTGCATAACGGTAAGAAAAACCGGGTTTGTGATCGCCGTACGTAAAACTTCAACAGCAATGGCTGCTATTCCAAATGCATAAAAGACGAGGTTGCTTTCACTGCTCACAAATTGGGCAGAGACAATAACTATCAAAAGTCCTAATAATACAAGTGGTGTAACTAATAAGGATTTTTTTATTCCGATCGAAGCAACAATACGTCCGGTGAAAATGATTTTTACCAATAAAGCAATGATCTGCGAAGCAGCCATAAATAAAATGATGAAGTTTGATAATTCCTTATTACCATGATTTTCCTCTTTTACTTCTTTATAAAAGGCATAATTAACAATTGCAAGACAAGCTGAAATGATAAATGTGAGTACCGCTAATCTTCTGATAAGGGTATTTAATGTGTATCGTTTAACGAATACTTTGAATCCTTTTCCCTGTACAAATTCAACTGCATGTTCCGCATGATGATGATGGTGATGAACAACTCCTGATTTTGAAAGTTGGTAGAGAAAAGGCAAAGACCCAAGCATGAATGCAAATGCAGGCCAAAGCAAATTCAAAGGGCCGACCGTATGCACAAAAAAGTAAGCCATCGTATAGCCAATGAATTTTGCAGGTATATCCCCACCACTTATTACTGCAAATAACCGTTTGCTTTGTCTTACATCAAACAAAGTGGAAGTAATGCTCCAAAAACACAGGTTGCTTGCAAGATATAGAACATAATACCATGCAAAAGTGATGTAATAAAACCAATCACCTTTTATCCAATTACTGCTTAATTGTAAAGTAAGAATGCTGATGGCCATCAATATAATTACAATCGTACCAACGCGGGTAAGATGGAACCGATGTTCAAATTTGGTGAATACCCATCCAGTCAAAAATAAAAGGGGTGAAGAAATGATCATTACCCAGGCAAGCTGCGAAGCAGAAAATTTTTCAAGAAAATGAGAAAATGATGCAGTAAAGAAAAAAGCGATCCCTGTGCCCATAAAGAATTGAAGCCAGAAAAGTTGTGTTACCACTTTCCATTCCGCAGGTCGTACATTAAGTAATTTTTGTAAAAAAGGTCTTTTGCTCATTGTGCCCAATTACTCCTTTCCTTTAAAATATTGAGGTGTTTCAATTTCTTTTCATTTCTCTTACTGATCGAGGTGCCTGTAAAGTAATGATGTGATTCAAAAAATTTGATCTGGATATGATCCCAAATTATGTCTTCAGGTATTATTTTAAAAATGATAAATTCTTTATACAGGTTTCGACTGATAGGTTCAAAATCATTTCTCCCAAGATAATCAAGATCAGCATCACAAATTATCTGTTCTAACAATGTATTAGGTGATTGTGGGATCTTAGTGGCCATGATCATTCCACAGACCTTTTTAATATCTTCTTTGCTGAATACATTTTTTAACGACTCCGAGGCGAGCTCGCAACCTTTTTCCTCATGATTTTTATACACAAATAAAAAGCCACTGTCATGAAAAACAGCAGCTGTTTTCAATAATAAAAGATCATGTTTGTTGGTTATGTTTTCCTGCTTCGCAAGCACTTCGGCTTGCTTCAGTACATCCAGCGTATGGGATATATTATGATAGCCAAGCCGTGGATCAAGCTCATTTTCGAGTCGCGATAAAATGGGTTGTTTTATACTTGTAAAAAGGTCAGGCACCAAAAAGCTTTTAACTAAGATAAGTATTGACAGGGAAACCCAATAGTAGTTCCCGGGCATTTATCTGTTTAAATAAATTTACCGGGATTATGTTATATCCGGGTGTTTACCTATTTTAGCAGCCCCGACGATCTTTCCGCCACACAAAATCCGACTTTTATGAAGCCTGAATATATGGGATGAACAGTCCAGAAGAATTGTATCCGATGTATTTAACTAAACAAGCCTGAGTATGAAGATATTTTGTATTGGCCGTAACTATGTAGCTCATGCCAAGGAATTGGGAAATGAGATACCTGACGAACCAGTGGTTTTTATGAAGCCTAAAAGTGCTTTACTTCAGCCGCACACTCCTTTTTATTACCCGGAATTTACTAATGAATTGCATTATGAATGCGAACTAGTTTTGCGCATCAGTAAAAATGGAAAATATATCCAGGATAAATTTGCAAGCAAATATTATGATGCGGTGACCACCGGCATTGATTTTACAGCGAGAGATATTCAAAACGATCTGAAAGCTAAAGGACTTCCGTGGGAAAAAGCAAAAGCATGGGACAACTCTGCAGCGATCGGTAAATGGATACCTTTTACAGCGATCAAGAATAAAAAAGATATTAATTTTTGTTTATATAAAAATAAAGAGCTTGTTCAGCAAGGCAACTGCAACCTTATGATCCATGACTTCGATAGCATTGTTGCTTATATTTCCAACTACTTTTCTGTGAACATTGGGGATCTCGTTTTTACAGGAACACCAGCCGGTGTAGGGGAGTTAGTTGTGGGAGACGAAATAGAAGGATTTATTGAAGATGACTCATTATTATCTTTAGAAATAAAGTAAAGAATTTTAGACCAAAACCAACTACAAAGCCGCCCCAATTATCGGGGTGGCTTTTAATTTTCACATACACTTGTTCACCTTATTTTTGCCAATTAGCTTGCCGCTATGATCGAAAAAGAAATTTTACTGAAAGCTTTCCGGTTGATGTGCTGTGCAAAGTCGATGGCGGAAACTTATGATGCCAACCGGCAAATTTGTAAATACGTTCATTCAACTTCACGGGGTCATGAAGCAATACAACTAGCCACCGCTTTTCATTTAAAAAATTGCGATTACATAAGTCCCTATTATCGTGATGAAAGTATCTTGCTCGGACTTGGTTATTCTCCTTATGAATTAATGCTGCAATTGTTGACGAAAGCCGATGATCCTTTTTCAGGAGGACGTTCCTATTATTCTCATCCCAATTCGAAAGTAGAAGGCAAACCAAAGATCATTCATCAAAGCAGCGCAACCGGAATGCAGGCAATACCAACCACAGGAGTTGCACAAGGGATTCAATATCTCGAAAGAATTAATTCTCCGATATTACTCAGAACTGAAAATGGAGAAATGCCGGTCGTGATCTGTTCGTTCGGTGACGGAAGTGTTACCGAAGGAGAAGTAAGTGAAGCGCTGCAATTTGCTGTATTAAAACAGTTACCAATAATATATCTCGTACAGGATAATGATTGGGGTATTAGTGCAACAGCGGAAGAAACGAGAGCCATGAATGCTTATGAATACGCTGATGGATTCAAAGGTTTGAATAAAATTCAGATTGATGGTACTGATTTCACTCATTGTTATAAAATAATGGGTAATGTGATTAATGAAGTTCGAAAGAATAGGAACCCTTGGTTAGTTCATGCAAAAGTTCCCTTGCTTAATCATCATACAAGCGGAGTAAGAAAGGATTTTTACCGCAGCGAAGAAGATCTTGCAAAAGATGCAATTGATGATCCATTCCCTAAATTGAAAAAACTTTTACATGAAAACGAAATAGGGGAAGAAGAGCTGGAAAAAATTGAAACCGATATGGGAGAGTTGGTGAGTACCGATTTTATGAAGGCATTGAATTCCGCGGAGCCGGACATCAAAAAGGCAACTGAACATGTTTTTATTCCTACGACTGTTACCGATGAAAAAGGTGAAAGAACTGGTGCTGGTAAAGAAAAAGTAATGATGGTTGATGCTGCTTTATTTGCCATCCGGGAATTAATGGAAGATCATCCTGAATGTATTTTTTTCGGACAGGATGTTGGCCGCAGGCTTGGCGGAGTTTTTCGGGAAGCAGCAACACTCGCCGAGCAATTTGGTGATCATCGTGTTTTTAATACCGCAATACAGGAAGCATATATAATCGGTTCAACAGTTGGCTTAAGTGCAGTAGGAGTGAAGCCAATTGTAGAAGTACAATTTGCAGATTATATTTATCCGGGTTTCAATCAACTCGTTTCGGAGATTTCTAAATCATGTTATTTAAGTTGTGGTAAATACCCGGTGTCAACTATTATTCGTGTACCCATTGGCGCTTATGGCGGCGGCGGTCCCTATCATAGTGGTTGCGTTGAAACAACATTGCTTTCAATAAAAGGGATTAAGATCGCTTATCCATCAAACGCTGCCGATATGAAAGGATTGATGAAAGCAGCTTATTATGATGGTAATCCTGTTGTGATGCTTGAACATAAAGGTTTATACTGGAATAAAGTACCGGGTACGGAAGATGCAAAGTCAATTGAACCATCAAGAGATTATATTCTTCCGTTTGGAAAAGCAAATGTTGTCTTGAATGCTGATAAAAGTAAAATAGATAATGGTGAGAGTTGCTGCATCATTACTTATGGAATGGGTGTGTACTGGGCAAAAGCTGCAGCAAAAAAGTTTCCGGGACAGATCGAAATTGTAGATCTAAGAACATTGTTTCCGTTAGATGAAGAAATGATATTTGAATCAGTAAAAAAGCATGGAAGATGTTTGGTGCTTACCGAAGAGCAGCAAAACAATTCTTTTGCTGAAGCCTTGGCCGGTAGAATTTCTAAAGAATGTTTTAAGTGGCTTGATGCTCCGGTTGAAGTTTTAGGAGCAGCAAATGTTCCTGCTATTCCCTTAAATATGCAACTTGAAAATGAAGTGTTGCCGAATGCAGAAAAAGTTGCGGTAAAAATTAAAAGCCTTTTAGCTTATTGATCCTAAAATTTATGCGACCGCTTTGACGGCTCTGCCCATTTTTCTGATCTTTATCATTTGTAAAATAAGATAAATGATCGTTCCCCAAACGCCGGCAATGATCGAACCAGCAAGAGCCAATAACCAGATAGGTGTTTTACTTCTTGTTGCCCAAAGTGAACGTTGATCAAATGAATTATCCATTATCGGTGCCACACCCCAGTTGACATTTTTTTCAGCAAAGAGGTTTCCAAAATTTTCATTGTCTTCCGTACGGGCTAT
>VBAS01000045.1 GCA_005882975.1 Bacteroidota bacterium
TCTGTTCTGCTTGTATCAATTTCAATTTTTGCTTTGGCTATCTCTACTTCTCCTTTTGTTTCATCAAACTCTTTATTGGCTGCGGTTACTGCAATAAACGTAAAGGAAGAAGCGGCATCCCAAACTCCTTTAAAAGATGTTGGTATATAAACTCTTTTTTCTCCTGTTTCATCGGATTGAAAAGACTGGATAAGATTAGCATCTGAAACTTTATCCAGATAAACATTTACTTT
>VBAS01000304.1:0-4133 GCA_005882975.1 Bacteroidota bacterium
CTTTAGAAGTATAACCAAGGTTAAAGGCAATATCAAAAGCCGTATCAACTTCAATTACAGATCCTCTTGCTATTTCATAAAATCGTTTTCTTTCTGCAACAGATTTTCTGGAACAACCTTCTGCAACATTAAGATGTACTGACAATGCAGCTCTTCTTATTTGCTGAATCATGGCAAATCTTTCTTCGGAAGGGAAAGATTTTGTTTCCTTATAACATAATAAAACAAACTCTTTAGTTACTTTAAAAACGTCTAATTTGGTGTGAGCTAAATCAAGGAACATAGGTTTAAGTTTCCTTCTAAACTAAGGAAATATTTAAACATGAGTTACATGCTCACGTCTGACGATTCACAACTCACGATTTATTCTACTTTCTTGACAAATAATCTTACAGAATTTATTGCAAGCACCACATCACTCAATCCCATCACCAATGCGCCGAAGGTTGGAGTAAGAAAACCAAACGCTGCTACAGGAATGGCAACAATATTATATGCAAATGCCCAGAAAAGATTTTGTTTAATAGTAACATAGGTTGCTTTACCAAGTCCGAGAGCCATTGGCAATTTCTTTAAACCCTGACTCATTAATACCACCTGGGCACTTTGCACCGCAACCTGTGAAGCCTCGCTCATTGAAATACCAATGGTTGCTTTTGCTAAAGCCGGAGCATCGTTGATGCCGTCACCAACCATTGCAGTAGGAGTCGCCGCATTCAGATCGGCAATCTTTTGTAGTTTTTGTTCCGGTGTTTGTTCTGCGATCACTTCATCAATATTAAGCTGAGCAGCTAGTGCTTCACATTTTGCACGACGATCACCACTCAGTAAAATTGTTTTTATATTTTTTCTATGCAAATAATCGATCACTGATTTTGCTTCAGGACGGATCTCATCTTTTACATCTATCCAGCCAAGCAGCTGATTATTTTTTACGATATAAATATTATGGTTGTCTTCTTTTGTAAATTCCTTTGCCACATTAAATGAGCCAGCCCAGTATTCATTTCCTTCTTTATCGCTTGCCTTCATTCCAAGCCCTTTTATTTCTTCAATTTTATTCCAGCGAATTTCATCATTCGTTTTCCATTCATCAGTTATGCTCTTTGCTATCGGATGATTCGAATACTTTTCAAGGCTGTATGCAATTTTTTTGAACTCAGAATCATCATCAACTAAAAACCTAAAACCAGAAACTATGAACTTTCCTGTAGTTAGTGTTCCTGTTTTATCAAATACAACTTGTGTAATGTTTTTAAACATTTCAAGACTGGTAGCATTACGGAAAAGAATTCCATTCTTCGCCGCACGGCCTAAGCCAACGGCAATAGCCGCTGGAGTAGCCAGTCCCATAGCACAAGGACAAGCAATAACCAATACAGCTATACTGCGCATCAATGCAGGTGTAAATTCTTTCATCAGGATCCAATTTACTCCCAGCGCTACTACAGCAATACCTATAACAAGCGGAACAAATATGGCACTGATCTTATCAGCTAATTGTTGAACAGGTGGTTTTTCTCCCTGTGCTTGTTTTACCATATTAATAATACCAGCAAGAACCGTATCATCACCAACAGCTGTCACCTGAGCTTTTATTGTGCCATCAGTAATAACGCTACCACCAATGAGTTTATCCTTTGCATATTTATGAACCGGGAGACTTTCCCCGGTCACGATCGCTTCATTAATATGGGCATCACCCCACAGAATTTTGGAATCAATAGGAACCTGTTCGCCGCTTCTTATTAAAATAAGATCGCCAACTCTTAGTTGAGTATTTTCAACGGGAAATATTTGTTCCTGGTGTTTATCATCAAAAGCGATCATGTTTGCCATTACCTTTTGCGACTTCACCAACTTCCTTAATTCTCTTTGTGTAGATTGAATAGAGGCATCTTCTAAATAATTACCGAGGAATACAAGTGTGATGATGGTTACCGATGTTTCATAGAACATAAAATTTTCTGCTTGTCCTGTTAATGTTCCGTACAAACTGTAAACAAAGGCTGCACTCGAACCAAGGGCAACCAACACATTCATATTTGGTAAACCGTTGCGCAAACTTTTCCAGGCGCTTCTGCCAAAGAAGTCCATACCGACTAAGTAAACAGGAATAGTTAATCCCAATTGTAACCATGGATTTTCCAAAAAATGGATATGCAAACCGGCGATCATGTGTAACACAAAGACAAGTGCAAATGGAAGACAAAATAAAAAACGATGAAGATGTGTTGAAAAAAATGGTTTTTTCTTTTCAGTTACTTGTTGCTGGTTTGCTACTTGGTAACCGAGATCACTCAATCCTTTCACTAACTTCGGAGTTGCGGCACCTCCATTCATTTCAAAACTTACATCGCCACTTACTGAATTCACTTTTACGTTTTTCATTCCCTGTTTCTCCAGGTATTTATGAATTGTAAGAGCACAACTGCTGCAATCCATTCCTTCTACTTTCCATTGTACATTTTCCATAGTAACTCCTTTTCCTTTGTTGCAAATTCTGTTGCAAAAATACACATAAATATAAAGCAAGTCACTTAAGTAAATCATGATCTTATACACCCCGTTGCAAAAGCACAAATATCTTTGCCCGGTGGAATTCAATTATAAATTAAATGATATCAGGGAAGCTGCCACCCGGTTTTGGCAAACGATCAGTGATAGGAAAGTCATCGCTTTTCATGGAAATATGGGCGCCGGCAAAACCACTTTTATCCATGCACTTTGCGAAGTAAAAGGAGTGAAAGATATCGTTGGAAGTCCGACCTTTTCGATCATCAATGAATATTACTTTCCTTCGGGCAAGATCTTCCATATTGATCTGTACAGGTTAAAGGATGAAGAAGAGGCAATAAGGGCAGGTGTGGAAGATTGTCTTTATAGTGATCATATTTGTTTTGTCGAATGGCCTGAAAAGTCTCCTGGCATATTTCCAAATGATGCAGTTCATGTCTTTATTGAAATGGAAGACTCAGAAACCCGCCACCTTACTATACAGGATAAATAGTTATTTTTGATAAACCCCAGCCCCTAAAGGGGAGTTAAGGAAAGATATTCATCATTGATTTTGCTTGCATATCTCAAAGCTCAATAGACTTGATGCGGTACAAGAGTGCGACGCAACAAAAGATCAATCAGGGGTTAAAAGCTGGTAACCAAAAACTAAAAACAAAAAACCAGAAACAACCAAGTCAATGAGCCAGCAAAGACCAAAGATCAGCACATCGTTCAGCTACGAAACATTGGAAGAAACGCTGGACATAAAACCAAAAGGTACGCGGTTGCAGATCGGTATCCCAAAGGAGATCGCTTTCCAGGAAAATAGAATTGCATTAACTCCCGATGCGGTGAGTGTATTAGTAAGCAATGGTCATGAAGTGACGATAGAACATAATGCTGGTGAAGCTGCTCATTTCCGTGATAAAGATTACAGCGAGGCAGGCGCAAAGATAGTTTATGATCGTGCCGAGGTTTTTAAAGCGCCTATACTTGTTAAGAGTGCGCCGGTGATCGATGAAGACATTCCTTTGTTACAGCTTAACCAGGTTATTATTTCACCAATTCATCTTTCTATACTGAAAGCAGAGATACTGCAAAAGATGATGGATAAAAGGATCACAGCGATCTCATTTGAGAATTTGCGTGATGATAGCGGCACATATCCTATCGTTCATAGTATGAGTGAAATAGCAGGAAGTGCCGTAATGCTGATCGCAGCACAATACCTCGGTTCAGCAAATCATGGTAAAGGAGTCTTGCTCGGTGGTATTTCAGGTATTGCGCCAACAAAAGTTTTGGTGATAGGCGCAGGCATAGTCGGTGAATATGCAGCAAGAGCAGCATTGGCACTTGGTGCATCAGTAAAAGTTTTTGATAATAATGTTTATCGTTTAAAAAGATTACAAAATAATGTTGGTCATCGTTTGTGGACCTCAGTTATTGAACCGCGGATGTTGTCAAAGCAATTAAAGACTTGTGAAGTGGCTGTGGGTGCATTGGGAAGTGAAACGGGAAGAACGCCAATGGTTGTAACGGAAGAAATGGTAAGTAATATGCGACCGGGTTCTGTAGTCATTGATGTTAGCATAGACCGTGGTGGTTGTTTTGAAACTTCAGAGATCACCAGTCAT
>VBAS01000304.1:4227-5263 GCA_005882975.1 Bacteroidota bacterium
AAGCTGGTGATGAAGGTGGATTTGAGAATTTGGTTTGGCATCATAGTCATCTTCGTGGTGGAATATATCTTTTCAAAGGAGCTTTGACCAATTTCTATCTTAGTCAAAGATTTGATTTGAAATATACTGATTTGAATTTATTGATCGCAAGCCAGCGATAGATCTCCGAGTATGTCAAAACCTTTTCTCGAAAGATTCAGAAGAATTACTTCAAGCGGATTTTATTTGCCACAGGTGGATGGATTGAGGTTTGTTGCCATATTCATGGTGGTATGTATAGCGCATATTCCGAATTTCATTAATCAGAAAATCTTTAATGGCAATTTTGTTACCGGTTATTGGTGGCAGTTTAGTTTAGATGGCGTGTTTGGTGTGCAGTTCTTTTTTATCATCAGCGGTTTTGTGCTGGGGTATCATTTTGCAAAAAAATATATTCACAACAATGGAAAAGCTGATTTAAAAAACTATTACCTGCGCAGGCTGACAAGGATGGAACCTCCGTATCTGCTAGCACTAATTATTTTTTTTATTGCACTTGTCTTTATAATAAAGAAATATGAGTTTACTGAACTTTTTCCTCATTTCATTGCTTCTTTTTTTTACGTACATAATGAAGTGTATAATCAACATTCCTATTTGATGCCCGTTGCCTGGACGCTTGAGATCGAAATACAGTTTTACATATTGGCTCCTTTATTAGCATTGTTATATCGTTTGAAAAAGAGAGAACTGCGATGGAGTATTTTTCTTTTTTTAATTATAACAAGTTCATATTACTGGTTTAATATATGGTACGGTATGCATGTTTTTAAATTTCTTCATTATTTTTTATGTGGTATGCTCATGGCTGATCTCTATGTGGAGGAAATAAAATTTCCGGGACCACCATGGGTGGGTTTTATTGTCGGTATAGCCAGCCTTATTTTACTTCCTTTTATAATTGGATATTATTCCACGAGCGGCTATATTATAAAATATATACTGATGATTTTATTGTTCTATTCAGCGCTGACAAACAAGTGGCTGATAAAAATTT
>VBAS01000304.1:5416-9195 GCA_005882975.1 Bacteroidota bacterium
TAGTGGTAAGTGCTATTTATTTTAAGCTTGTTGAACAGCCGTGTATGAAAAAAGATTGGTGGAAATTTTTTTTTGTACAAAGAAAGATTAAAAAGGGTTTGACGTAGTCAAAACAGATTTATTTGCCAAGCAGTAATAAACCTTCTTTCATAGCATTTTAATACCGGCCGTTCGAAAGAACGGCCTTTTTTTTGGTAGCAGAACTGGAGAAGATCTAAAAATAATTAATTAAACGTTTGTTTAAATCAAACATTTGTTTAACTTTGGCCCCTGAATTTAAAAGCCATTATGGAATACAACGAGAAGCAAGTTCAAATTATGGAAACAGCAGAAATACTTTTTGCTGAAAAAGGATTCAACGGGACTTCTGTGCGTGATATAGCAGAGAAAGCTAATGTGAATCTTGCCATGGTTTCTTATTATTTCGGTTCTAAGGATAAGTTGCTGGAGGCCTTATTCGGTTACCGTGGAGAGTATTTTAAGTTGAAGCTGGAAACAATGATCGAAGACAGGGAGCTTACATCATTGGAGAAAATGGAAACGATGATAGACGACAAAGAGTTGAGCTCACTGGAGAAAATGAATACACTGATCGATCATTATATTGAAAAGATCATGCAGCAACAATGTTTTTCCCGCATCATGGTTAGGGAACAGGTATTGAATCATACAGGCATTACAGCAGAACTTATTTTCCAGATGAAGAAAAAAAATCAGGAGCTGATCTCAAAGCTGATACACCAGGGGCAAAAAAAGGGAGAGTTTAAAAAAAATATTGACATACCATTAATGATGGCCACACTTATCGGTACCGCCAACAATCTTGTGGCTACTCAATTTTATTATCGTGAGCTTAATGATCTTCAATCCATGAGCGAAGAAGAATTTCAAAAGCATTTAAAAAAGAAATTGAGTCAACACTTAAAAAAATTATTTAAAGCAATACTTACCAATGAAGAATAAACTAAAATCATTGCTGGTCATCTGTTCTTTGTTCTCCTTACAGATGAGTGCACAGGAAAAGAAAACATTAACCTTGGATGAAGCGATCGACCTGGGTCTTCACAACAGCAAACAATTAAAAATTAACCAGGCAAAAATTGAAGAAGCAACCGCTGCTGCAAAGGAAGCGGTCGAAAAAAGATTGCCTGACGCTAAAGCGTCAGCTTCTTATTTGCGGGTGAATGCTGTCAATGTCGATCTTAAAACAAAAAATAATAGTGGAAGTGGTGGCGGTACTACCCCTCCAGTTGAACAACCGAAAGTATCCCAGGCATTGTATGGATTGGTGAATGTTTCGCTGCCCATTTATACCGGCGGTAAGATCCGTTATGGTATTGAGTCTTCAAAATTTCTTGAAAAAGCTGCAATGCTTGATGCAGAAAGTGATAAAGAAGAAGTGATCCAGAATACGATAGAAGCGTTTGCCAATTTGTTCAAAGCAAAAACCGCAGTGCGATTAGTACAAGAAAATTTGAATGAAGCACAACTCCGAACAAAAGAGCTGGCCGGTATGGAAAAAAATGGATTACTAGCACGTAATGATCTTTTAAAGGCACAATTGCGTGAATCCAATATGGAGTTTAATTTATCAGATGCAGAAAATAGCTGGCAGCTCGCTAATGTAAATATGAATTTGATGCTTGGTTTACCTACTGCAACCGAGTTAGTCCTGGACACAGCAAATCTGGGAAAGAAAGATGATGGCAGGGTGTTGGATGATTTTTTAAATGCAGCCAGAGCCAATCGCAAGGATCTTGAAGCAATCGATCTGAGAAAAAAAGCGGCTGAATCAGGAGTTAAGTCTGCGAAAGGAGATCTGTATCCAAGTCTTGCATTAACGGGCGGTTATATCGGTTTAGATATTCCGGATTTTCTTTCTATCCCTGCCGCAATGAATGTTGGGGTTGGAGTTTCGTATAATATCGGCTCACTCTGGAAAAATAAAGCAAAAGTGCAGCAGGCTGAAGCAAGAGTCAAACAGTTCACCTTCACTGAAGCATTGATGGATGAAAATATGCAATTGGAAGTAAATAGAAGTTACCTGGGCCTGATGACCAACCGCAAAAAAATTGAAACATCCGCAAAAGCTGTTGAACAGGCAGAAGAAAATTATCGCATCGTAAAAAACAAATTTGATAATAGCCTGGCTACAACTACTGATCTGTTAGATGCAGACATTGCGCAGTTACAGGCACGAATGAGTTATACATTATCAAGAGCCGATGCTTTTGTTGCCTATCATAAGTTATTACAAACAGCAGGTCTCCTGAGTGCCGAATTAAAAAAATAAATCAAGAAAAAATAATTAACGAATCATGGAAACAAAATCAACAAAGAAGAAAAGGAATCCGATTTTTATAATCATACTGGCAGTGCTCGTGATCGGGGGAAGCTGGTTTGGAATTTCAAAATATCAGCACAGCCAACATCACGAAGATACAGATGATGCACAGGTAAGCGCCGACATCAGTCCTGTGATACCACGTGTGGCCGGTTATGTGAGTGAGGTAAGATTAAAGGATAATCAGCAAGTTAAAAAAGGCGATACTTTATTAGTTTTAGATGATCGTGATTATGTAATAAAAGTGGAACAAGCTCAAGCTGCCTTGCAAATAGCACAAAGTTCTATGAACAGCGCAAAAGCAACTACATCTGCTGCAAAAGCGAATATCGCCACTTCACAAGCTTCAGTTGGAACTATTGATGCTCAGATCGAAGCGGCTAAAATTAATCTGTGGCGTGCATCACAAGATTATGATCGTTATGCAAACCTTATCAAAGATCATTCTATTACGCAACAACAATATGAGCAAGCATTGGCTGCAAAACAAACTGCCGAAAAGCAATTAACCATTTTGGAAGAACAAAAGAAGCAGGCACAGCAACAAACAAATGCAGTTGCGGTGCAAAGTAATGCCACTGCATCTCAAATAAATATTGCAGACGCAACCATTCACCAAAAACAAACAGATGTAGACGCTGCAAAACTAAATCTCTCTTATACCGTGATCACTGCGCCGCAGGATGGTTTAGTATCAAAAATAAATGTTCAACCCGGGCAGTTTGTGCAGGCAGGTCAGCCTGTATTCAGTATTGTGCATAGCGAAAGTGTTTGGGTAATTGCCAACTTTAAAGAGACACAGTTAGATAAAATGAAGGAAGGACAGAAAGCTATCATAAATGTTGATGCATATCCCGGGCATAAATTCGAGGCTATGCTTACTTCATTCTCACCAGCTACTGGTTCTACGTTTGCTTTACTTCCACCTGATAATGCCAGCGGCAATTTTGTGAAAGTTGTACAACGCTTGCCGGTTAAGTTAGAGTTTACAAATCCCAATGATTCTTTGGTTAAAAAACTAAGACCGGGTATGAATGTATTAGTGGATGTTCATTTAGATTAAAACAGCTGAATAGCGAACAGAACCCTGAAGAGTGCGACGCAACGATTGATGATAGTAGCACGTAGTTGGGTAAATAAAAATAATTATGGTTCAGGCAGCTTCATTAGTTGAATATGGTTCACGAAGAGTGATCATTACAATTACAGCAATTGTATGTGCATTGCTGGAGATAGTTGACACTACGATCGTCAATGTTTCATTGAATGATATGAAGGGTAATCTTGGTGCTACAACTAGCGAGATCGGTTGGGTGGTTACTGCATATGCGATCGGTAATGTCATTATTATTCCAATGACAAGTTGGTTATCACTGCAGTTTGGCCGAAGAAATTATTTTGCTGCATCGATCATTCTTTTTACGATCTGTTCTTT
>VBAS01000046.1 GCA_005882975.1 Bacteroidota bacterium
TTAAAAACCGAAAACATTCGCTATTCTAATCGCAAGAAAATTGAATTGCCGGATGAAGAGAAAAAAATAGAAAATGATTTAAAGATTTTGGAGCTTGAAGCAGAAGCATTAACTCTTGAATTCGAATTACTCGCAGCTTAAATACATATAACCCAATGATAGCAACAAATAATTATTTTAAGAAGTTAGATGAAATTGACTTTTCCATTTTGCCTGATGCTTTTAAAAAAGGACATGAATTTTTGATAAAAGCTACAAATAACGGACAGAGCTGGACATCTTATCAATCCAGCGAGACGGTTAAGAAAACTATTGACATTTATCTTGCCAGGCTCAATGAATTTGTTAACCGTGATAAAGACCTGCAAAAAACGAATCACCAAAAAGAAAAAAAGCGGCAGACCGAAAAAGAAATTATTCACCATACGCTTGTAAAACAAGGTGTCGTTAATCCGGATGGCTCAACAAAAAATAAGAAAAAGTCTACCCAAAGAATAAATGAGCCTCATCCGGCATTGGTCGAAAGAATGCCGGAAGAACTAAGATTTATCAAACGGTTTGTGAATCTGAATGGCAAAACAAGAACTAAAGATGAAGTACTTCGCTTTATAAATTCATTACAGAAAGCAATTCTTGAAAAAAGAATCCGGAAAACATCTTCTTATGCAGAACAGATAAGATTTATTCAGGGAAAACTTATAGGTCTTTATAATGAAATGAAAACAAAGGTCAAAATTGAACTGAAACCTGAAACCTATGATTCATTAAGAAAACTAACTGCAGGAGAAAAGGTTATGGATTCCGTGAGATTTATAAAACGATATATCAGCTTCAATGGAAAAATTGGTATTAAGAAAAAAGCAGATGTTCTTTTAAAGCATATTACGAGGATGGTCGACAAAAAGAAGATTCCTGCGAATGATCTTTATATGGATGAATTAATAAGGATCACAAAAAACCTTGAAGCATTTTTAGATGATCCCACTAAGAAGGTGCTTGCTATTGAAAAAAATGAATTGAATGGGCTTGAAGGGATTTTAGGCTGTCCTTGCGATCAACTGAATGGAATTGAAGAAAAACCTGCGATAATGAATAGCATGGATTTCGCTAATATGGATTTTGATACGTTGGGGTTTATGGGTAAATGGTTAGATCTGATCGGAGACCCTTCATCCAATTTTACTGCGATGGTTTTTGGTAAACCAAAAATGGGCAAATCGTATTTGTGTGTGGATTTTGCGGGGTATCTCGCTCGTAATCATGGGAAGGTTCTCTATGTGGCAAAAGAGGAGGGGTTAGACTACACTTTACAACAAAAACTAAATGACAAAGCGGTTGCTCACCCGAATCTTTACGTGGCTTCGGTTCTTCCGGAAAACTTGGCTGATTATGATTTTATCTTTCTTGATAGCGTTACCAAACTTGGTCTTACTCCTGATGATTTGGCGAGGCTCCGGATAGTAAATCCTACTAAATCTTTCATCTTCATTTTTCAATCAACCAAAGCTGGAAATTTCAGAGGCGCAAACTCCTTCCAACATGATGTGGATGTTGTAATAGAAGTTCCAGAGAAGGGAAGGGCCGTACAGTTTGGAAGATTTAACCAAGGAGGAGAAATAAATATTTTTGATGACCATTCGATTGCTGCGTAAATCAAGATAATTCTATAATAACTATCAAAGACTCACTTTAAAAAAAATAACTATGATGAAACGCGATGAATTAGTTGTAATGCGAGCGATTGCTATTTGTTTCAAACCTTTCTTAAAACCAGAAGAAGCTTTAATTTATTGCAACCTTGGCAGAACCCAATTTGCTAAGAATTGCGAAGAGTTTGGTATTTATAAGAATAACGCTGGTTATTATAAAAGAGAAGAGCTTGACAAAATGCTGTCAGGACAAGCATCTCATTTTGTAGAAGCAGCAAAGAAAATGAAAATGTAAACTTTAAAAATTAAGATTTAAAAGGGCTGTCTCAACGGACAGCCCTTACTTTTTAGCCAACCAATTTTAAATGTGGTATTTGTTTCGGGGAAGGCAATTGATTAATCGTTTCTAATTGATTTTTTGGCCTATGCCTTTTGTAGGTCCTTCTCACTTGGTTAGTTGTAGTGTGCCCCATTAAATAAGCGACAGTTGCATCATCTACATTTTGATCTTGACCAGGTAACATGTTTATTGATGCCTGCAGCACTAAGCCATTGATCTAATATCTTATTCGCTCCATTGGCAGTAGGTAGCGAAAATACAAATCTTGTACTCCTGATGCTGACTTTTGCCTTTGCACTTTGATCTTCTAAGATAGATTTTGCAATGTCATGTAGCGTAAGTGTTACTGGTAATCCGGTTTTTGCCTGAATTATTCTGGTTGTAAGAACACCATTCTCAATGTCTTTCCACGCCAACTTTTTTACGTCAACCCATCGTAGCCCTGTATAACAAGAAAAAATAAATGCTGCTTTTACTTCCTGATTAGTACAAGGCACATTTAGGAGAGTGAGATATTCATCTACTTCCAGGTTTTCTTTAAGTCTTGCAGATGGGTTCGATTTGGCAAAAACTTTCTCGGTTGGGTTTTTTAGAAAATAGCCATCACTTGTTGCAGCGTTTACCACCCACTTAAAACGAGCATAATAACCGCCAGGAGTTTCGCCAGTGAATTTCTCCAAAAGGTATTGACGAAACCGCTTGCAAAAATTTTCACTAATATCTATTGGCGCAATAAAGTCTTTTTTGATAAAAAGTTTAAATTGTTTTAAACTATTAGAAAGATGACGATTGCCTTTACGTTTGTTTTGTTCTACATATGACTCGTAATATTCCAGAAAATTTGTCTTAAACTTATGAGAAGGAATAAATGCGCTGCCGATGGCTTGCCGCTCGATGATCATTTGACTCTTTTTTGTTTCGAGTAAAGCAAGAGCTTCTTTATTATGATTCCTTTGGATTTGATCTTTTGGCTTTTTGTATATGAAAATTCCGGTAGAAGGTCGTTGACCAGCACCACGACCCAAATCATAATAAAATATAATCTTTTCTCCAGTTCTGTTTTCTCGTTTTAAGATGTTCATAGGATAGCAGTTTTAAAAGTGAGGAAAAAGGTATTCAATGAACATGCCATTTCATTCATTTGTGTCACGTTGTGTGCTTGATTTTCGCACTCATGTTTTTGAAAGGTAAAAGCTGGGAAAAACCGAATAAAAATTTTTCCTTTCAGAAATTGTAAAGTTCTTGCCAGGACTGACATTTCGAGTAATAAATACGTGTCACATTCGTGTGTCGATGTCAGTGTCAAACTGCGAGTCAATCCCACTCGCTTGATAATGTTTTTGGATGCTTTTTCAACCGATCTGTGTCGGTAGTGTGCTAGTTTCGGCACATCATTTTTGTGTGTCATTGCGTGTGTCTTTTGTGTGTCAAAAAATGTGGTATTACGTGAACAAAGAGATGATTGGTCAGAGAATATTGTTGATAAATAAAAAAGCCTCATCGTTGATGAGGCTTGTGCCCGGGACTGGATTCGAACCAGCACAACCTTTCGGATGCTGCCACCTGAAGACAGTGCGTCTACCAATTTCGCCACCCGGGCATGTTGTTCGAGGTTTGAAATTCGACGTTTGATGTGTCGATTCAACTTCGGGCTGCAAATATAATAAATCACTCAACCTCAAACTACAAACCAAAAACTTCAAACTATTTACACACTCACATTAAAATCTCTTAAAGCATCGTTCAAACTTGTTTTCAGATCCGTACTTGGTTTTCGCTGACCAATGATCAACGCACAACCAACACCAAATTCACCGGCAGGAAATTTTTTTGTATAGCTACCCGGTATCACCACACTTCTTGCCGGCACACGGCCTTTCATTTCTTTTGGTTCGTTACCGCTCACATCTATGATCTTTGTTGATTGGGTTAATACAACATTTGCTCCAAGCACTGCTTCTTTTTCTACCATCACGCCTTCTACCACTATACAACGACTGCCAATAAAACAACCATCTTCAATTATTACAGGTGAAGCTTGCAAAGGTTCCAGCACTCCACCAATCCCAACACCACCACTTAAATGAACTCCTTTACCAATTTGTGCACAGCTTCCAACTGTTGCCCATGTATCCACCATTGTTCCTTCATCCACATAGGCGCCGATATTTACATAAGAAGGCATCAACACAACATTCTTTGCCAGGTATGCGCCATATCTTGCTACTGCATGCGGCACTGCACGAACGCCTAATTCTTTATAATTTTTTTTCAACAGCATCTTATCATAAAATTCAAAAGGCGGGACATCCCATGTCTGCATTTGTTGAATGCCAAAGTACATCAGTATTGCCTGCTTCACCCATTCATTTACCTGCCAGCTTCCCGCCGGAACCAAAGGGTCTGACGGATTCGCTACACGCAATCTGCCTTTATCCACTTCTTCTATAACGGCTCTCACTGCATCGCTATATTTTGGATCTTTCAAAAGCTCACGATTGCCCCATGCCTCAAGAATTAATTCTTTCATTGATGTTTTTTAAGATTGCGAAAATAAAAGTATTTATAATACCAGCTTATGAAATTCTTATCATCTTCTGTTGCTACGTACAGCCTGCAATGAGCAATAAAAAAGCCTAATAAAAGAGATATATAATCTAAGTCTCCCCTTTAGGGGGCAGGGGGTTTGAAAGCGCAATTATATCTTTCAGCTCCAGTATCTTTTTTTCATAGCCTCTCGTTGCAGCATTGATCATTGCATCGCCAATTTGTTTTAAAGTAACTACTGAGTTTGGAGCAATAGTATTGATAATAGGAAGCATCCAACTCAGCCATTTATAGAGAGGTAATATATGTTTTAATCCTTTAGTTGCTTTTATCACTCCCGGCCGGAAATTATAAACTTGTTTGAAAGGTAATTTCATCAGATCGCTTTCTGTTTTGCCTTTTACTTTTTGCCACATTAGTTTTCCTGTTTCATTAGTGCCGCGACCAGAAACATAGCAAAAAGTCATTTCAGGATTTAATTTGCTTAACATGTTAGCAAAATGCATCGTCAGATCATAAGTTACTTTGGTAAATTCTGGTTCTTTTACACCAACCGAACTCATACCGAGACAAAAGAAACATGCATTATAATCTTCCAGTTGATCTTCGATCGATGAAAGATTATACATATCTGCATGAACGATCTCTTTTAATTTCGGATGTGTATAGCCGCAACTTCTTCTGCCAATAACTAAAACTTCTTCCACATCGTTATGTTGCAGACATTCATACAATACACCTTCACCTACCATGCCGGATGCGCCTGTTATTATTGCTTTTATTTTCATAAAAAAAATTGATCTCCTATGATAAAAATGCTTTCTTAAATTTCGGTGGCACCCGGTTCCTCGAAGCCTGCTCGTATGCATAAGCAATACTTAATAAAACTGGTTCACTATAAGCAGGGCCAAAAAAAGAAATTCCAACCGGCAGATCATATACCATTCCACCCGGAACAGAAATATGCGGATAACCCGAGGCGGCTGCAGGCTGCGTTAAAAAAACATCACCCCAGCGGTCACCATAGATCATATCAATACTGCAAGCTGGTCCCATGGTAAGACCACAGATCGCATCCAATTTATTTTGTTTGATCACATCATCAATGATCTGTTTTGAACCAGTATGACTTTTTTGCAAAGCTTCTTTATATCCTTTTTCATTTAAGTCGCCCATCTTATCAGATGCTTCTAGTGTTTCCTGTTTGAAGTAGGGCATTGCTTTATCTTCATTCGTTTTATTAAAAGCAATTACTTCTGCCAGCGTTTTTACTTTTGCATTGGCTGTTGCCAGGTATTTATTCAATCCATCTTTAAATTCATATTTCATCACGTCAAACTCTGCATCGCCCAGCTTACTGATCTTATCAAAGTATTCGATCTCTATTATTTCAGCGCCTTGTTGTTTGAGCAACTCAATTGTTTTTTTTATCAATGCGAGCATGTATTGATTATTACCCTGTGGCTTTTTATCAATACCAATTCGTTTTCCTTTTAACGCATTTGCATCCAAAAACTTCGTATAGTCAGGATAGGTCTTGCCTTCGCTTTCTTTGGTTACAGCATCAGCAACATCTGTACCGGCCATTGCTCCTAAGAGTATCGCAACATCTTTTACTGTTCTTCCCATTGGGCCCGCTGTATCCTGTGTTGATGAAATAGGAATGATGCCTGAACGACTCACCAATCCAACTGTTGGTTTCAATCCCACAATACCATTCACAGACGCGGGGCAAGTAACAGAGCCATCCGTTTCTGTACCAACAGCAACCGTGCAAAGATTAGCAGCAACAGCAGTGCCGGAACCAGAACTTGATCCGCACGGGTTATGATCAAGTATATAAGGACATTTGGTTTGTCCACCGCGGCTACTCCATCCCGAACTCGAATGAGAAGAACGGAAATTAGCCCATTCACTTAAATTAGTTTTGCCAATAATAACAGCACCTGCCTCTCTTAATTTTTTGGCAACAAAAGAATCGTTCGCCGCAATATGCCCTTCCAACGCCAGTGATCCTGCCGTTGTTTGCATTTTATCTGCTGTATTAATATTATCTTTTATCAAAACAGGAATGCCATGCAACGGTCCCCTGGTTTTTCCTGACTTCATTTCATCATCCATTGTTTTTGCAATATTCATTGCATCAGGATTTATTTCGATCACCGCATTAAGCATCGGTCCTTTTTTATCAATTGCATCAATGCGGTCAAGATATAATTTGGTTATTTGTTCCGAACTATATTTACCAGTAGCAATTTTCTCCTGCAATGATGAAATGCTTTCTTCATTCAATTCAAAATCAGGAGCAGCATCTGTAGAAACTGTTTCCGCTTTCACAGGTTTATCAGTTGAGTTGCATGAAACAACTAATGCTGAACTAAGTCCTGCGGTAGCGATCGTGGTGCTGGTAATAAAATCTCTTCTTTTCATTATTGTTAGTTTGGATACTAAAAATACAATGTATAGCAGCAAGCAGAAAATAAATATAATTATGTTACGGCTTGGTGCCGATAGCTATCGGGATTCATTGCATCGCTTTGAAATGATTTGAAAAGTTTAAAAAATTACTGAGGATCGTTTCAGCATTCAACCAGTCTGGAAGCAAACGTTGTTAGCTATAGGTTTGCCAGGGTATTAACTGCAATACGTATCTAATAACCATTTTTCTGTTCCATCCTTTTTAGCACGCCTTGCTACGCTGCGAATAATAGGCGAGAGCACGGACATCCATCCTGGTGCATTTGAGTCTGATATTATCAACGCTACAGCGAGATGGGAAAATTTTTTTGGCTTTCCTTTTTTATCAGTAAGACCATCGGATGCGAGGCCGTAAAATATTTTTATAAAATTCTCCATACCAGTATGTCCTGGTTGAAGGGTTATATGAAATTTAACCGGATCATTTGTTTCATTATAAAATCGGTGGGGTGTTCCTGGAGGAACAGTTACTGATTCACCAATCTTTAATATTTTTTTATCCTTTCCTATTTGCAGGTATAAAATACCTTCTTGTACTTGAAATTTCTCTGAAAATGCATTATGATAATGTAAAGGTGGGCCATCACTCTTCCCTAGATCTATTTCTATAAGAGTATACTCTCCATTTGTTTCTGCAGAAGTTTTTAAAAATGTAGCAGCATCGTTAATGGCTGGGTTAGCGAAAGTTCTCTTTTCCATAATTTGAAATTTTTAAAATAAACCTTCCATTGTAAATCAAGGTAGGCTCTTTTTCTATGATATTATTCTTAACTGTCCTATTAACTAATCAATAACCTTAAAAGTTGTTGGAAAATTAAGAATGCTGACCCGATCGGGTCTTTATGTCTTCCAATGGACTCAAAAGTCTTTACTCCATTCAGGTCTATATCTTTGCACACTATGAATATTGGCTTCGATGCAAAAAGAGCATATCATAACGGAACAGGCCTGGGGCATTATAGCCGGACACTGATCCGTTCACTTGCAGAATATTTTCCGCATGATGAATATTTTCTTTTTAACCCCAAACCATCTGAACTATTTAAATTAAGCGGAAAGAATATTCATGAAATACTTCCATCAAAACTGCTGCATAAAACATTGTCTTCTATCTGGAGAAGCACATGGATAAAAAGTGATCTTGAAAAACTGGACATTGATATCTATCATGGGCTTAGCAATGAAATTCCGATTGACATAGATATAACCGATATCAAATCGGTAGTAACCATTCACGACGTGATCTTTGAACGTTTCCCCGGACAATATTCTAAAATTGATGTGGAGATCTATAAAAGAAAATTCAAGTATGCCTGCGATCATGCAGATAAAGTGATTGCTATCAGTGAGCAAACAAAAAAAGATATAATTGAATTCTACAAAACTCCGGAAGAAAAGATCGCTGTTTGTTACCAGAGTTGTGATCCGGCATTTGGCGCGACTGTCAGTGAGAAAATCAAACAACAAATAAAAGAAAAATATTCTCTTCCTGACCAGTATTTTCTTTATGTCGGATCGATCATCGAAAGAAAAAACCTGATGGGAATTTGTAAGGCAATTTACCTTTTACGTAATGAACTTAAGATACCATTGGTTGTAATTGGAGATGGAACTAAATACAAACAACAGGTAAAAGACTTCATCAAACAGAATGGTTTGGATAAACAGGTCATTTTTTTATCAGAAAACCCATTAGCAAAAGTTGCTTCTTCATTTTTAAAAGCCGATGATTTCCCCGCGATCTATCAATCGGCGATCGCCATGATCTATCCATCATTCTTTGAAGGCTTTGGAATTCCTGTGTTAGAAGCATTGTGGAGTCGTTTGCCTGTGATCACATCAAATGTTTCTTGCCTGCCAGAGGCCGGTGGTGATGGTGCCTATTATGTAGACCCGAATAGCTCAGAAGAAATAGCCGAAGGAATGAAAACCATTTTTGCTGATGGATCATTTACAGAAGCGTTAAAAGAAAAGGGCTGGCAACATGCACAAAATTTTACACAAAAGAAATGTGCAGCGAATGTGATGAGAGTTTATGAGAGTTTAAAACTAAATGTTGAATTGTTAAACGGTTAAATTGTTTTGTGATAGATTTTGAGAAAGATATTCTGAAATGCCTGGAGATCCTGAGAGGAGGGGGGTTGATCCTTTATCCAACTGACACTGTTTGGGGAATTGGTTGCGATGCAACTAATGAAAAGACTGTAGAAAAAATTTATAAGCTAAAAAAGCGCAGTGATGAAAAAGCAATGATAGTGCTGGTGGCTGATGAAAAAGATATTCTGCAATATGTGGCTGCACCCGATCTTTCTTTATTTGACTATTTAGATAAGACTCCAAAGCCAACAACGGTAATTTATGAGGGAGCTTTAGGCTTTGCTGATAATCTTGTTGCGAAAGATGGCTCTATTGCTATTCGAATTTGTAAAGATGAATTTTGCCGCCAGCTTATCAAAAGATTCAGAAAGCCTATCGTTTCTACATCAGCAAATATTTCCGGAATGCCTGCTCCTAAATTTTTTAAAGAAATTAGCGATGAGATAAAAAATGGGGTTGATCACATCGTTCATTACAAACAGCAGGATGAAACTGCCAGTCAACCATCTTCACTTATTAAATGGGATAAGGGGAATGTTACCATTCTTCGTCCTTAGCCAATACATCAATTATCTTTGCCAGCGTCTATGGATATTAAATGCACAGATAAGGAATTATTTATTCTAAAAAAGATTGCCCATGCTGCGGAAGAATTGGGAGTAGAGACTTATTTGATCGGTGGTTTTGTAAGAGATAAGATAATTGACCGCCAAACCAAAGATGCGGACATTGTTTGTGTAGGAGATGGGATCGCATTAGCTAAAGCAGTTGCAAAACGTTTTAAACCTGAACCGAAGTTTAGTTACTTTAAAAATTTCGGCACGGCCCATATTAAAGTTGATGATTTCGATATTGAATTTGTTGGTGCCCGTAAAGAAAGTTATCAATATCATTCACGTAAGCCATCTGTTACTTCCGGATCTTTAAAAGATGACCAGGATCGTCGTGACTTTACCATCAATGCATTGGCAATAAGCTTAAATGAAAACGATTTTGGAAAACTTATTGATCCATTTGACGGCATCAGTGATATTAAAAAAGGAATTATCCGTACACCACTTGATCCATTGCAGACTTTCAGTGATGACCCGCTTCGTATGATGCGTGCCATTCGTTTTTCCTCACAACTTGGGTTTACGATAGAGGAAAAAACGTTCCAGGCGATCAAAGATGAGGCAGATCGTATCTCAATAGTTTCTCAGGAACGAATCACAGATGAGCTTATAAAAATTATTGACAGTCCAATACCTTCAATTGGATTTGATCTTTTGTATCTGTCCGGTTTATTGCATATTATTTTTCCGCAAATGGTGGATCTTGCTGGTGCAGAGTATAAAGATGGTATGGGTCATAAGGATAATTTTTATCATACATTAAAAGTGCTTGATAATATTTCCGAGAAAACAAATGATACATGGCTGCGATGGTCAGCAGTATTACATGACATTGCTAAACCTGTAACAAAAAGATTCGAAGATGGTCATGGATGGACATTTCATGGACACGAAGTGGTTGGCGGAAGAATGGTGCCAAAGATCTTTACAAAGCTAAAGCTGCCGCTAAATGAAAAAATGAGGTTCGTCCGTAAAATGGTAGAGCTGCATCTTCGCCCTATAAGTTTAACAAAAGAAAATATTACAGACTCAGCTATTCGCAGATTGTTGTTTGATGCTGGCGAGGATTTTGATGCATTGATGATGCTTTGCGAGGCTGATATTACTTCTAAGAATAAGTGGAAGGTGAAGAAGTATATGGAAAATTTCAAATTGGTGAGGAAGCGATGTGAAGAAGTGGAAGATAAAGATCGCATCCGCAGTTGGCAACCACCGATCAGTGGAGAAATGATCATGGAAATTTTTGGATTAAATCCTTCAAAGCCTGTAGGAATAATTAAGGATGCAATAAAAGATGCCATACTTGATGGTGTAATACCAAATAATTATGATGATGCTTATGAATTCATGCTGGCAAAGGCAGGCGAATTAAATTTAAAACCAGTAAAATCAGGTTTTCGTTCCTGATAGATATCGTGACTTGATTCATAAATCGTATTTTTGACACATGGCAATATTAAAATTCAGGATCTATTTTGAAGACGATGATAGTATATATCGTGATGTCGCCATCCGGCATACACAATCTTTTTTTGAATTGCATGAGGCGATCTTAAAAGCCTATGAGTTTGATAACAAGCACAAGGCTACTTTTTTCCGCAGCAATGATCATTGGCAAAGAGGAAGAGAGATATCACTCGACGTATATGAAAAGGATTACAAAGCATCGCCATTGCTAATGAAGGATACTACTGTCGGCAGTGAAATAAAAAATCCCGGACAAAAGTTCATTTATAATTACGACTTCAATAAGAATTGGAGCTTCATGGTTGAATTGATAAATGTTTCCAAAGAGGAAAATGCTAAGTTGAGCTATCCTGCTACTGTTCGAACTGAAGGTATAGCGCCAAGTCAATACGGCACCAAAGGTTTACTAGGAGAAAAATTTGCTGATGTAGAAGAAAAATATGATCTGACACAAGGAGCCGAAGGTTTTGCCACAAAAGATGAAGAAGGAGAGGATGCAGGAATCGGCGAAGAAGAATCTGCTGAAGAAAGTGAAGAGGGTTCTGCGGATGAAGTATAAAGTTTAAATGCTCAATACTTAATGTATATAATTAAGACTTGGGACAAATTGAGTATTGAAAATTGAACATTCCTTGAAATCCCCAAAGCAAAAGACTGTTATCATTGTTTGCGGGCCAACAGCTGTTGGTAAAACTTCCATGGCTATCACTCTTGCTAAACATTTTCATGCCGAAATAATTTCTGTAGATAGCCGCCAATGTTTTAAAGAATTAAAAATTGGCGTGGCAAGACCCTCTGATGAAGAATTAAAAGAAATACCGCATCATTTTATTGCGGCTTATTCCATCAAAGAAAATATCAATGCTGCCTTTTTTGAAAAGTTTGCTTTACAAAAAACAGAAGAGCTTTTTAAAACTCACGATATAGTTATTGTGGTTGGGGGAACCGGTCTTTATATCAAAGCTTTTTGTGAAGGTCTGGATGAAATTCCACCTATCGATGAAACAATTCGAAAAAATATTATTAACGAATATGAATTGCATGGATTAACCTGGTTGCAAGAACAAATGAAAATAAAGGATCCGGAATTTCATAAAGTTGGGGAAATACAAAATCCACAAAGATCAATGAGGGCATTGGAAGTGATTGAATCAACCGGAAGATCTATTCTTTCATTTAGAAAAAATAAAAAGACAGAGAGGCCATTTAATATAATTAAGATCGGGTTGGAATTGCCGAAAGAAGAATTACACGCAAACATAAATTCACGGGTTGAAAAGATGTTGCTGGATGGACTTGTTGAGGAAGTAAGTTCATTGAAAGGTTATCGCGATGTTAACGCATTACAAACCGTAGGTTATTCAGAAATATTTGAACACCTTGATGGCAATATGTCTCTGAAAGCTGCTATTGAAGAAATAAAAAAGAATACGAGACAATATGCCAAACGTCAAATGACCTGGTTTAAAAAAGACAAGGAAATAACCTGGGTCAATGCAAATCAAACCGGGGCGATCGTTAGCATGGCACAAAAATTGGTTCAGGCTGAAAAGGAATAAAAATTTTATCAGATGAGAATATTTTACTTGTTAAGATCAGCGGTGTTAATAACCGGTTTATTGTTTCATAATTCCTGTAACAACAAATCGAAAACCGAAAAAAAGGAAGACGATCCCAAACCGGTTTCGCTTCAATCCACTAATTATGATCTTTTGCATCCTGTAAAGCAATGGAGTCTTCCCGATAGTCTTGCGGAAATATCTGGCATTGTATTTCAAAAAAATGAGCAGCTATTAGCAATTGAAGACATGCGTCCCATCTTATATCAGATCAAATTGGGAGACAGCGCCGCGATCATAGAGAATAAAATTCAATTCAGGGAAACTGATAAGGAAAAATTTGATTTTGAAGATCTGGCTGTAGCACGTGATACCGTGTATGCATTATGGAGTCATGGAGCTATCTTTAAAATCATACAACAGAAGAAAGGTGTCACATCAGAAAGAACAAAGACCTGGCTGAAGAAAGATAATAACACGGAAGGATTAGCTTATGATCCTGTATCTGGTAATTTGCTTGTTGCCTGTAAAGACGATGCCGGTTTGGAAGATGTAAAGAAATCAACAAGAGCAATTTTTGAGTTTGATACAAAAGCAGATTCAATAAAGCCAGATCCGTTTATGCTGATCCATAAAAGCGATTTTGAGAATGTTGCAGGGGAGAAGATCGATTTTTATCCCTCTGCTATTGCAGTTCATCCTGTTTCGCATGACATTTTCATTATCTCAACCAAGGATACAAAGTGCCTGGCGCAGTTCACACACGATGGAAAATTAAAAGCTTTTGATTATCTCGAAAAAGAAATGTTGCCACAGCCGGAAGGAATTTGTTTTGATGCGAAGGGAAATTTATATATCAGTACTGAAGCGAGACATGGTAAGCCGGCTTCTATTTATGAGTTTGCAGTAAAAAAATGATCTCGTTGAATTGCTTCTCTTAATTCCTGGTGATATCTTTTTCAAAACACACGCTGTTTTCCATTTCAACATATTTGCCATAGTTAGGGATAGATTTATACCCATTCTTTTGATACAACCCGATAGCATCAGGTTGTCTTTTACCTGTTTCCAATATGCATTTTTGATATGATAATTCTGAGGCCCATTTTTCTAATTCATTTAAAATTTTAGTGGCAATGCCTTTACCCCTGCTGGCTGGTATCGTATACATCCGTTTAACTTCCATTATCGCTGGAGAATATTCTCTTATTGCGCCACAACTTATAGGCTTGTCATTTTCATAAGCAACGATCACATGTTTTATCTTATTAGTTTTATTAAGTTGCGCATAAAAAGCATGTTCATCTCCATCCAGTACTGCTAATTCTGCATCAAGATGTTTTACAAGATGAATAAAATCCGGGTTATCTGAATCAGTGCGTATCAATTTGATCATGACTAAAATTTAGTTATTTAAACTTTTTGATCTAACATACTTTCTCGCCAATAATGCATTTGGTAATCCAATACAAACCATTAAGATCATAGCGCCAATAATTGCATTAATGATCGATTCTTTACCAACGATCGGTTTTGGAGTGATACGGGATAAATAGGGAAGAATAATAAATCTCATAGCTGACCATACAAACATCCCATATAATATGGCGATAGGAACTGGATATTTAACCAAAGAGGGGATTTGTTTAGCCAAAAAGAAAAAGAAAAATGTAAATGAGATTGCGATTATAAAATGAATTAGTAGTCCGCAGGTTGCCAGCAATATTTCATTTGTAAAAGTTTTTGGATCAAATGCACCACTTGCCACGCCTTTTAAAACCTGCATAGGTGTAGTGCCATTTCTTAAATAGGCATGTATACAAGCAGCAGTAATATCTAAAATGCCTGCAATTAAACCAGCGGTTAATGCACTGGCAAAAAAAGATCTTTTCATATGTTTTGGTTGTTAATTGCGTGGATAACCCTTATTGAGCCAATCAATTTTTATATTATGCTCAAGGTTGAGCAATTTATAATTGGTGAATTTCATTTTTGCCAAAAGCTCAAAAGCAGGACGAATATTCGGGCAATGTTCAAATGGGCAACAACCGCAATAGATCACAATCTCAGTGTTCTTTGGAAGCTTTTTAACTTGTTCTTTCAGCTTATCCAAGTTCGCTTTTTCTTTTGTGTCACCAATATCAATAGACCCTTTGATATATGCTGAGGGACCGATGCTATATATCACTGGTTGCTTTGCATCCTTATCATTAATTGTAGCTGCAAGATCAGCAGGCGCATATAACTGGTCTTGTTTCCATGGGTCTTGAGTAGTTTGCTGCGAAATACAAAACTGGCTGATCAAAATAAAGTTGATGGTTACTAAAGTAGAAGTAAGAGCTTTCATGTGTAAGTAAGATGTTTTATTAAAGATGCAATATCCCGGACAATTGCTGCCGGATCATAAAAATAATTCATTTAATTTTTCTTTGATCTTTAAATCTTATAGTATCGGTGGTTGCTTTCTGCTATTCACGGGGTCTCTTTAATTTACCTGGATAAAAAAGGCACATGCCTGCCCGCCAAGCGGATGCGGACCAACTATTTCAGGTGTAAATGTGAAATTACCACGAGTAAGAGGCGTTCCGCTTCCATATAAGATCACATCCATTGAACCAGTTGTTGAAAAAACACCAGTGTAAGAAAACATCATTCCATTAACTGTATTTGTAGCAATGGTAAAGTTGCCCTTATCAGCAACATAAACCCGTATACTGACCATATTGGAATTTGATAAAGCAATACCTGTTGTATAAGTTCCGGAAATTGTTTCAATACATGGATTAGGATTACCCGAACCGGACTCTAAAACATAAACAGCTAATGGTTCTGGATCGCGAATGGTAACTTTGAAATTGCAGCTCGAACTACTTGTTAAAGGAGTAAATATTAAATTTCTTGCAAAGTCGGGTGTGCCATTCCCGATCAGAGTGATAATTTGATTACCTGTACCCGTAAATGTTCCTGAACCATAAAACCAAACTCCATTAATTGTGTCTGTAGTTAAACTATAATTCCCAATTGCAGTTACGGTTACATTTATGTCCACGGTATTAGCACTTGATAAGCGAACTCCGGAAATATAAGTTCCATTTACATCGGCATCAAAACAATTATTCGGTGCTCCTGTAAGTGTAAAACTTGCATTGCCAATAATTGGAGGCGGTGGGGGTGGAGTAAGTGTAGAAGAGCCGCCACCTTCGTAACTATATTCTTTTTTACAGGTAATAAAAATGAAACCCGACAACAATATTAATGAAGTAATAAAAAATGTAAACCGCCTGTTCATATACAAAGTTAGCGATTCAAAATAAGGAAGCGTTATTACTTAACATCATTGTTCCTCGTGAATTTTAAAGATCTTTTTTACTAATGATACAATTGTTGTCGCTATGATAGCGCCACAAAATGCCACGAAAATATCTTTTTGCGCATCCCATATATCACCCTGCGTTCCTAAATAGGCGTCTCCATGTTCTTTAAAAAACATATCAGCAACGGCCCATTCAATTAATTCATAAAAGGCGCTAATGGACAAGGTTATTTCTATTGGCAATAACCAGGCTACCCATCTTGGATACTTTAACCATTTTAAAAACATTTCCCGCATTGGATAGGCAAGTAAAAAACCAANNNACATCTTTGAGCCAGTATCCAAAGGGGTTCTCGGCATAAGTGTATTTAGATCCGTAAACGTGTAAGCATAAATAGATGCAAATAAGCAAATAGCTGAGATCGCTAAATTGATGTTTCTTAAAAGTTATAATTAGGAAGGCAACAAAAATAAAAGACAAGGTGTTTTCCAGTAGCCAATTAGCAGTATCTGTGGTCCCAATAAGAGAATTGGACCATACGGAAGCAAACACAATTATAAAAGCAAACAGCCAAATATTTTTTTTAAATGGCACCCTTTCTTTTGATATGGCAATTGTAAAACTCATAGACAATTTTTTTTGATTGGTGGAATTTAAATATACGGAAATAAAAAAACCGATCGTAAGCGATCGGGTCTAAAGAATTAATTATGGTTGAATAGGTTATTGTATTTCATAAATAATCCTGGAAATGTTCTTTTAAGATTTCTGACATCATTTCCTTACTTAGAGGTTTTGTTTCAAAGCCAGTTACTTCCTGTATTTGTTTTGCTTTTCTTATATCATCAGGGTTGGCTGAAGTTGTAAGGATCACAATGACTACCCTTGCCTTTTGTTCCGTATTAAGATGTTTGTATTGATCCAGGAATTCCCAACCATTCATTTTTGGCATATTAATATCCAGGAAGATAAGTTCAGGTGGAGGGTGACCTTCTTTTTTAAGATAGGCGACCGCTTCTACACCGTTTACAACAATGTCTATTTTGTCGGCAACGTCCATTTCCTCAAGAATGATCTGGTGAAACATATTATCATCTGGATCATCATCGACTAATAGTATACAGTTTAATTTTCTTTTCATTTCCTGTCTTTAGTTTTTTGGTATTGTAAAAATAAATGTCGCTCCCTTCCCAGGCTCAGATTCAACCCATATTTCTCCGCCATGAAGTTCAACTATTTTTTTGCATTGCGAAAGCCCGATGCCAGTGCCCTCATATTCTGCACGAGAATGCAGTCGCTGAAAAATTATAAAAATTCTTTCATGATATATTTTTTCTATTCCAATACCATTGTCTTTTATTATGAATTGAAATTCTGACTTCTTGTCTATTGCTGAAATTTGAACGACCGGATGAGTTTCTGCTTTATGGAATTTGATCGCATTACTCAATAAGTTTTGGAATAGGGATTTCAGGTAAGGATAGCCATTCACTAACGGCAATTTCGATACATGTATCTCGGCATTATTTTCTTTTATGACAGCTATCATATCTGTAAAGATCTCATGAACTATTTTATTGCAGTCGATCACAGACTTGCTCACGTCCTTACCGATCCTTGAGTATTCGAGCAGATCGAAAATAAGATTTGACATGCGGGTTGCTCCTCCTGTCACGAGGGTCGTATAGTCACGTATTTTTTTATCGGGATGATCTGCCAATTTTCCCGATAATAATTTTGAAAAATTTGAAATGCTTCTTAATGGTTCCTGTAAATCATGTGAGGCGATATAAGCAAACTGTTCTATTTCTCTGTTCTTTCTTTCTAATTCGAAATTGTAATCTTTCAACTTCTTTTCTGTTTTTGTTCGCCTATTGAGTTCATTGAGGATCACGGTTGCTAAAAATAAAGTAATGAGCAAAGCAAAACTGCCTTCTAAAATAAAAATAACCTGTCCATTGGCAATGCTTTTATTTGTATTCGCTTTCCGGTTTTCAAACAGCGTTTCTTCCAGCATTTGCATGGAATTATTAACTGATCTCACCTGATCCATGAAATATTTTCCTTTGTTTGAGATCATGATCTCTTTTATCTTTTTTTCATCACCTTGTTTTTTCAGAGTGATCAAATTTTCAGTATACAAAAGTTTCAGGTTAATATATTTTTCCAGTGTATCTAAGTTTCCTTGTTGAATCGGATTGTCTTGAGTAAGCGAACGTAGTTGTGTAATGTTAGAACTGATGTTTTGAAGCGATATCCTATACGGCTGAAGGTAGTTGCTGTCCGAAGTATTTATAAAACCTCTTTCACCCGTTTCAGCATCCAACATGAACGCAAGATTGTCTTTAAGATTAATAATTACGGTTCTGGTATGAACCTGGATCTTAAGGTTACTTTTTATTTTATCGACTGTATATAAGGAAAAGAGCAGCGTTGAGATAAGCAGTAACAATATGACAGCAATGATCAGGGAAATAGTTGTTTTGATTTTCGAAGCCATTATGCCTGCAGTTAGTTTTGGTAAATATATAGATCTAGTCTGTCAACCTGATTGATGGTGTTGTTACAACGAATTATACAAATGATCTGGCTGAAATATTCTAAAAGCAATATCAATAAAAAATCCCAGCTATTCAAGCCGGGACCTTAAAAATTAATTCTGGTTATTTTATCCAAGTTTCTTCTTCAGGTTACTATCGATCGCATCTAAAAATTCTTCAGTATATAAATAATGTTCGCCGTGGTTTACTTTATTACCATGAACACAAACAGCAAGATCTTTTGTCATTTTTCCTTCTTCTACTGTTTCTATACAAACTGCTTCTAAAGCATCAGCAAACTTTATCAGTGCATCGTTGCCATCAAGTTTACCGCGAAAAGCAAGACCTCTTGTCCATGCGAAAATAGATGCGATAGGATTTGTTGAAGTGGGTCTTCCTTTTTGATGTTCACGATAATGACGGGTAACCGTACCGTGTGCAGCTTCCGCTTCCATCGTTTTTCCATCTGGTGTTACAAGAACAGACGTCATTAAGCCCAATGAACCGAAACCCTGCGCCACCGTATCACTTTGCACATCACCATCATAATTTTTACAAGCCCAAACAAAATTTCCATTCCATTTTAATGCACTTGCCACCATGTCATCTATCAGGCGATGTTCATAAACAATGCCTGCAGCATCAAACTGTGCTTTAAATTCTTTCTGAAAGATATCTTCAAAAATATCTTTGAACCGGCCATCATATTTTTTAAGAATGGTATTTTTTGTAGAAAGATAGAGCGGCCATTTTTTGCTTAGAGCCATATTAAAACAACTCCTGGCAAAACCCATGATGCTTTCATCCGTATTATACATTGTCAATGCAACACCATCGCCTTTAAAATTAAAAACTTCAAATGTCTGTGGTGCACCGCCACCATCAGGTGTAAATGTCATTGTCAGTTTTCCTTTTCCTTTGATCACGGTATCAGTTGCACGGTATTGATCACCGAAAGCATGACGGCCAACAATGATCGGGGCGGTCCAGTTCGTAACTAATCTTGGAATATTTTTAATAACGATCGGTTCACGAAATACGGTGCCATCCAATATGTTTCGGATAGTTCCGTTCGGGCTCTTCCACATTTGTTTAAGTTTGAACTCTTCTACCCTTGCTTCATCGGGGGTGATGGTAGCGCATTTTATTCCTACACCATATTTTTTAATTGCATTGGCTGCGTCAGTTGTTACCTGGTCATTGGTTTCATCACGGTACTCAACACCGAGGTCATAATATTTAATATCAATATCAAGGTAGGGGAGGATAAGTTTTTCTTTAATGAACTTCCAAATAATACGGGTCATTTCATCACCATCTAATTCTACAACCGGTTTTGCTACTTTAATTTTATTTGCCATGGATTTAAATTTATTAACTAAAATAATTAGCGGCAGGCAGGGCGCAAACCTACGGAAATGAAATAATGCTTACAAAACCATTTCAAAAAAACCGGAGCCTTTTCAAACCTGCATAAGATTATTATTTTTTGGAAAAAGACGCACAAAATGATAAAAAAATGATTTGTTGATGTGGCGGATGGAATATCTTCGGGTATAATGTACGACCTCTTAACTTTCTTAAACAAGTTTATAAAAGTTTCGCCGGAAGAATTTGTGGAACTGATAGCCTGGACCGAGCCTCGTCAGTTTGAAAAGAGAACGATACTGACAAAGCCGGGCGAGGTAGAAGAGTATATGTATTTTATTACAACCGGGCTTATAAGAAAATATTTTTTAAAGAAGGATCACGAGATCATTACGCATATTGTTAAAGAGGGCGGCATTCTTGGATCAGGTGAATCATTTTTGACCGGAGAACCTTCCAGGTATTTTGTGGAAACACTTGAGCCTACTACTGCATTTGCTATTTCAAGGCAAAAATTAGAAGAGATGTACGGGAGTTCAAAGAAATGGGAGAAACTCGGCCGCGTTATGACAACACAGTATTTTCTTGTTCAGGAAATGCGGCTTATGGATAATATTCGTTATTCAACCCGTGAACGCTTTGTGAGATTCATGAAAGAAAATACCGATCTGCTGCAGCGGGTACCACAAAAATATCTTGCCTCTTATTTAAATATAAAGCCGGAGACCTTTAGCCGGCTAAAACACCTCATGAACGTTAAGCATGACTAATTTAATCGATATTAATCCTTCGCTTATTGAATATGCACATCGTTACCTGCAGCGATTCATGACGATTACTGTTGATGAATTGAAAATGCTTCTTTCATATTGTGAGATCAGGCAGGTTGATAAGAGAACGATCCTCGTAAAGGAAGGTGAAGTGGATAATTACCTCAACATGGTTGTAAAAGGACTTGTAATGAAATATGTGAGGGTAAAGAAGGACGATATGATATTACAACTTGCGACCGAAGGCCACGTGATACATTCTGAAATATCTTTTCTTACCCGTACTCCTTCGTTGGTTTTTGTAGAAACATTGGAACCCACGATCATGGTCTCACTTACATATGATAAAATGGAAGAAGCATTGGATAAATTTCCACAGGGAGAAAGACTTGGACGCCTGATTCTGACTGGTATGTATGTAAAAAAAGAAGAGAGTCGCTATTTTCGACTGTTAAGATCTGCCAGGGAGAGATTTCTCGATTACGTAAATTCTCATCCACATATGTT
>VBAS01000047.1 GCA_005882975.1 Bacteroidota bacterium
GCCATACAACAGAGAATGACATCAGGATCATTGCAAGGGATACAACACGGATAACGGGAATGCCTTGTCGGATAAACTCGTCGCCTTGTCCGTATATGGAAAGAAATAGTTGCGGAAAAAGATTGAGTAGAATACAAAGAACAATGGCAATACTGGTACTCAACTTTACTATTTTCTTTATTACAAAAAGTACTTCGTCTTTTTTGCCTTGTCCAATTATGTTACTTACCATGCTATTGCTGGTAGAAGCAAATGCCCAGCTCATACAGCCGAACATGCCAAATACATTTCGCATAACATTTGAAATGGCTTGCGGCATATCTGATGATTGATTTCTTTCAATAAGAATAAAGAAGAACTCCCAGCTCATGATACTGATCGCATGCTGAAATACTAGCGGTGCCGACATCGAAGTTATGAGTGATGCATTTCGTTTATCCCAACGCAGGTTTTTCCTTTTTGATGGATAACAATATAAATAACAAACATGCCCACAAACTCGGCAATGATAGATGCGTAGGCTGCTCCATTAAAACCCAATTCCGGTAAACCCCATTTGCCAAAGATCAATGTGTAATCAAAAACAACATTTGCTACTGCTTCGGCAATTGTTCCCATCACCATGTATTTACTTTGGTTGGTACCGACAAGCAAAGCATTTCGCATTTGATATATATATAAAAATGGCAAACCCCAGATGCGGATCTTTATAAAACTGATTGCCATTTCAGCTTTTTCAGGCTCATGTAATATGGCCCGAAGAAGAGTTGGTGTTATAGTATAAGAAAGAATAATGGCGATCGCAGAAACAAGTAGTGCATTAAATATTCCCTGGTTGAAAATTTTCCCGATCTCTTCAGTTTTACCTTCTCCCGCCCGGCGACTAATAAGTGCCAGCAAGCCATTATTCATAGCAAAACCTATAGAACCAAAAATTAAATAATAAACCCCGGTGATGCTGGCGACGGCAAGTGTTGTGGTCGAATAATGTCCAAGAAAAATATTATTAGTAATAAAATTCAGTTGGGGAACAAGAATAGCAATGCTTACAGGCAGAGTTAGTTTAAGGATCTGCTTGTTGGTGATCTTAAATTGCAGGCTATTTTGAAGGCTATCCATTGAGTAAAGGGCTGCAAGATAAGGAAGAGCTAGATGCTGGATACTAGATACTGGATTCTGGATATTAGATTATAGTTTGTTTTTAGCACCCAGTATCTAGCATCTAGTATCCAGTAACTTTTGCCTCAGTCTGATTTTTGTTCTAACATTGCACGCAATAAAATCAACTATCTGAAACCTTCTTTTCATATTAAGACTGAGGCGGAGTATAACCCGGCGAATTCGATCTTATTAATGATCGCCAGTGCAAGGCATTGCAGCTTTGCAGTAATGAATTATTTGTCAAAAGAATTAGTTGAGTTTGGATACTACACTTCAACCGAGAAGATGAAAATGATTATAAAAGTTTTTTTGAAGGGGTGGAGTCGTTAAATAACCGGTATTATCAAACTGCGATCGGTTATGATTCGAACGAATCAGTCCAAATACCGTCGGTTGTGTATAAGTATGAAGACGGTCAATTGAATTTAGATGCCACTTTTGGAAAAAGTGTTCATACAACTGTTGTTTCAGAAAATGTTCCGGGCTGGAATCTTTATAATGTTTATCGTCTTCCTTCAAGCCTTCATTCGGCAATCAGCTGGAAATTCTTAAGTGCAAAATCCTGGAGCGTTTATTCTGTATTATTAAAAGGTCAAGCTTCACAAAATGATGAAGCAATGATCATAGATTTTAAAACGGATGAGTTTTCAGTGGTCATTTTGAAAAATAATAAATTATTACTTGCAAAAACATTTTCATACACATCGCCTGAAGACGTCTTGTATTATTTGTTGAAATGCTGCCAGCAATTAAACTTATCACAACAAACTATCAAGCTATCATTAGCTGGCTTGATTGAGAAAGACTCTGCAGTTTACCGGGAATTGTATAAATATTTTATCAATCTTGAGTTTGAATCTTTATCAGCAGAAGTAAAACTTTCTGAAGCATTAATCGTACATCCCGAACATTATTTTTCATCAATCAGTAAACTGGCTGCATGCGTATTATAGGTGGAGAACATGGCCGCAGAAGAATTAGCCCCCCGGCAAATATGCCGCATACAAGACCCACCACTGATGTAGCCAAAGAAGGACTCTTCAATGTAATCTCCAACAACCTCGACATTGAAGAATTAAAAACACTGGATCTTTTTGGCGGCACAGGCAGCATTAGTTATGAATTAGCGAGTCGCGGTGCAAATGACCTGACAATAATTGAGAAGGATCCAAAGATGTATGAGTTCATTAAGAAAACTGCTACTGAATTAAAGCTTGAAAATTTCAGGGTACTAAAGATGGATGTATTTAAATTCATTGATCAGTGTACTGACAAGTTTGATTTTATTTTTGCTGGTCCACCTTATGCACTCGGCAATATTGATGATCTGCCGAAACTTATTTTTGAAAAGCAATTGTTGAACTCCAAAGGATGGTTTGTGCTTGAACATACGCCGAGAAATGATTACAAGAAATTTCCCTTTTATGCTACTGAGAGAAATTATGGCACTACGATCTTTTCTATTTTTATTGAAAACCGGTAGATCATCAAGGAACATTCACAATTCACCATTGACCATTCACCAATAGTTATTATCTTGATGAATGCTTAAGACAGAAGCAAGGGATTTATATAAGAAAAAAAGATTGGATCTTTCCGCTACCGAAAGAATTAAGCTTGATGACCTGTTGTTGATACAATTGCAAACTGTACAATTGCCATTTATTACTTTTTTGCTTTCTTATTGGCCGATCGAACAAAATCATGAACCTAATACTCACTTGTTTACTGATTATTTAGAATTTCAGAACCCTGAATTGATCATTTGTTATCCTAAAACCAATTTTGAGGATCATAGCATGCAATCAGTGCAGACAGATGATGATACTCGTTTTCGTAAGAATAAATATGATCTGTATGAGCCGGAAGATGGCGTAGTTGTTAATCATGCAGGTATGGATATGATCTTTGTTCCATTGCTGTCATTTGATAAAGAGGGGTACAGGGTTGGTTATGGAAAGGGCTTTTATGATCGCTATCTTTCCCAATGCAGAAGTGATTGTCTTAAGATCGGATTTAGTTATTTTGAACCGTTAGATGCAATTGATGATACCAATGAATTTGATGTACCTTTAAACCTTTGTGTAACACCGACGACTGTTTATGTATTCTAATCTTTTCCTAAAAACATTCCGCATACTTCTCTTTCCCCTGGCCATCATTTATTGGTTGATCATTTTTATCCGGAATAAATTTTACGATCTGAAAATTTTCGATTCAGCAACATTTGGCATGCCTTTGATATGTGTTGGTAATCTTTCCGTCGGCGGTACAGGTAAATCGCCTATGGTGGAATTTTTGGTAGGAAATTTGAAAGATGATTTTAAGGTGGCAACGCTTAGCAGGGGATACAAAAGAAAAACAAAAGGATATGCATTGGCAAATAAAAGATCTGATGCATTGGAGATAGGAGATGAGCCAATGCAATTCAAGTTGAAGTTTCCCGATGTACCTGTAGCAGTAGGAGAAGAAAGATTAGATGCTATTTCTCAACTTCTGCATGATAAGCCCGACATTCAATCTATTATTCTTGATGATGCATTCCAACATCGTGCAATAAAAGCGGGAATGAATATTTTGTTGACAGATTATAACAATCTTTTTACCCGTGATTTTTATTTGCCCACAGGTGATCTTCGTGATCTGAAATCAAGTTATAAAAGAGCCGAGATAATAGTAGTGACAAAATGCGAGCCCTTCTTAACGGAAAACGAAAGAAACAAGATCATCGAAGAGATCAAGCCGTTAGCTACGCAACATATTTTTTTTGCAGCTAATCTATACCCTGCACCTTATCATATAATCCGGCATCATGAAACAGTAAGTCTTCTTCCGGACGCAGAGATCCTGCTTGTAACGGGTATTGCAAATCCTCAGCCTCTTAAAGATCTTGTGATGGACCATTCTGAAACATACTATATGTTGCATTACCCCGATCATCATATTTTTACTATTGATGACTGGAAGGATATAAAAAAAAGATTTGATAAAATAGAAGCAGAGAAAAAAATAATATTGACAACGGAAAAAGATGCTGTAAGACTCTCGAAGTTTGGCAGTCAATTAAATGATGTGCCGCTTTATGTAATTCCGCTGCAACATCATTTCCTTTTCAATGAGGAGGCAAAATTCTTATCATTGATAAAAAACTATATAAAAGATTTTACCGATAGTTATCGGGATAAGATTAAATAAATAAAATGGGAAGAAAAAATTCAAAAAAGAAAAAAGATAAGGAAAGGGGTAAACAAAAAGATAAGCATTCCCATGATCAGTCGTTGACCGGTGTATTGGATATAAGCCGTTCAGGAACTGGTTTTGTTGTGGTGCCAAATATGCCTGTCGATATTCTTATTCGTCCGGATGATCTGGGTACTGCATTGCATGGCGATACGGTAAAGGTTAAAGTAAAGGATGCTAAAGAAAAACATAAAAGACAGCGGGGAGTTATAACTCAAATCGTCAGTCGAAAGCAAACTGAATTTGTGGGAACACTTCAAATGAATAAAGGCTTTGCATTTTTTGTGGCTGACGGTAATAAGAAGATGCCTGATATTTTTATTCACTCTTCTAAATTCAATAATGCCAAGGATCGTGATAGGGTAGTTGTAAGATTGCGGGAATGGGAAGACCAGGATAAAAGACCCGAAGGAGAGGTGCTTCAGATCCTTGACAAGGAAAATGAGAATGATATTGCGATGAAGGAAATTTTATTGCAATTCGGATTCCCATTAGGGTTTCCTGATGAGGCGTTGGAAGAAGCAGCAAGAATTCCTGATATTATTACAGATAAAGAAATTAAGAATCGAAAGGATTTTCGTGATATTCTCACATTTACGATCGACCCTGTTGATGCAAAAGATTTTGATGATGCTATTTCATTCAGAGTATTGAAAAATGGTAACTATGAAATTGGGGTTCATATTGCTGATGTTAGCCATTATCTTGAAGAAGGCACATCATTGGATAACGCAGCGTATGAAAAAGCAACTTCAGTTTATTTGCCGGACCGGGTAAATCCAATGCTGCCTGAAGAGATCTCCAATGTACTTTGCTCATTAAGACCGCATGAAGAAAAGCTGACTTTCTCTGCTGTTTTCCAAATAACACCTGACGGAAAAATAAAACAATATTGGCTGGGTAAAACAATTATCCATTCAGATCACCGGTTTACTTATGAGGAAGTGCAGGAAATAATTGAAACAAAGGATGGGTTGTATCGTGATGAAATTCTAATTCTGAATGGCCTTGCACAGCAAATGCGTAATGATCGATTTAAAAACGGTGCAATTAATTTTTCATCACAGGAAGTTAGGTTTAAACTTGATGAAAATAATAAGCCGATCGGTATCATGATAAAGGAAAGCAAAGAAGCGCATCAGTTGATCGAAGAGTTTATGCTTCTTGCTAATCGTACGGTGGCAGAAAATCTAGGTAAAATAAAGATCAATAATAAACCAATTCCTTTTCCTTACCGGATTCATGATGACCCGGATGAAGAAAAATTGTTGCCCTTTGTTGCATTTGCAAAAAAATTCGGTTACCAGTTTGATATTTCAAGCCCCGATGCGATCGCTTCATCATTTAATCATATGCTAAAACAAGTTCATGGGAAGCCTGAACAACATGTACTGGAACAATTAGGAATAAGAACAATGTCAAAAGCGAAGTACACAACTGAAAATGTTGGGCACTATGGTCTGGGCTTTGAACATTATTGTCATTTCACTTCTCCGATCCGTCGTTACCCGGATGTAATGGTGCACCGCATTCTTGAGCAGGCATTAAATAATAATTTTATCATTGATAAGAAGATCGAAGAAAAATGCAAGCATTGCAGTGATAAGGAACGATCAGCAATGGAAGCTGAAAGAGCTGCTAATAAGTACAAGCAGGTTGAGTATATGCAAAATTTTTTAGGTGATGAATTTGAGGGAGTCATCAGCGGGGTATCATCTTTTGGTTTTTGGGTAGAAACAGTTGAACATAAATGCGAGGGACTTGTTAGTATACACAGCTTATCTGAGTATGATGATTTCAGGCATATAGAAACTGATTATTGTCTTGCAGGAGCCCGGTCAGGAAGAACTTTCAGGATGGGCGACAAGGTTTGGATAAAAGTGATTGCAGCCAACCTTACAAAGAGGCAATTGGATTATGAATGGGTAGTGGCAAGTGGTTTGAAGGAGGTAAAGAAGAAAAAAGCTAAACCGCAAAGTCGCAAAGAATAAATAAGAGTTCGCAAAGCGATGAATGAAAATGAACTTTCAAAAATTGTTGTGGACTGTATTTTTAAGGTTCATAAAAATCTTGGTCCTGGATTGCTGGAAAGTGCATATGAAGAATGCTTGTTTTATGAGCTGTCAAAAACAAGCTTAAATATTGAAAGACAAAAGCCATTGCCGCTTTTTTATGAAACAATTAGAATGGAAATTGGCTATAGACTGGATTTTTTGATCGATAATAAAGTAGTTATTGAAGTGAAAGCAGTTGAGGCAGTGAATGATGTTCACAAAGCTCAGGTAATAACTTATCTTAAATTATCTGGTACCAAGTTGGCACTATTAGTAAATTTTAATGTTGTTTTAATTAAGGACGGAATAAAAAGAATAGTTAATAACTTATAAAACTTTGCGTAATCCTTGCGCCTTTGCGGTAAAAAAAATTTATGCAGTCATTTGAAACATTATCCAAACAATTTGCTGAGAAATTTGATACAAGGCATTTTCCCGAACAGCCGGCTTCGCTGTACGAACCCAATGAATATTTTTTGAAACTCGGTGGTAAAAGAGTTCGTCCCGTTTTATGTTTAATGGGCAATGAACTCTTTGATGAAATTATTCCCGATGCATGGCATGCCGCAACAGCAATTGAGCTTTTTCACAATTTTACTTTGATCCATGATGATATTATGGATAAAGCGCCTTTAAGGAGAGGCCAGCAAACTGTTCATACAAAATATAACGATAGTACAGCATTGCTTGCAGGCGACGTAATGATGGTGAAAGCGTATGAATATCTGAATAAAACCTCTTCAAAATATTTAAGTAAAGTGTTGTCTTTATTTAACAAGACGGCGATCGAGGTTTGCGAAGGACAACAAATGGATATGGACTACCAGTCACAGAATAATGTAAGCATGAATGATTATTTGCAAATGATAGAGCTTAAAACTTCTGTAGCATTGGCGGCCAGTTTGAAAATAGGCGGCTTGCTTGGTGGTGGCGGCGAAAGAAATCAAAATCTTTTATATGAATTTGGAAAAAAACTGGGAATTGCTTTCCAGGTACAGGATGATTACCTTGATGCATTCGGAGATAAAAATAAAACTGGTAAACAAGTGGGTGGAGATATTTTGGCCAATAAAAAAACTTTTTTACTTATTCATGCAATGGAATCTCCTTCCTGCAAAAAAGAATTAGAACAATTAATGAATACGAACCCGGATGATAAAGTACAAAAAGTAATAGCCTTGTATAAAGACTGCAAAGCCGATGAATGGGCCATTCAATTAAAAAATAAATACTTTGATGAAGCCCTGACTCACTTAGATGATATTGCCGTTCTTTCAAAAAGAAAAGAGCCTCTTAGAGAGCTGGCTCTTTTCCTTGTACAGAGAGATTTCTAGATCATTGTACCGCTGGCATCAAATCCAATAGCGATACAACTTATAATTATTGCAAGATCTACTAACACACTAAAGAAAAAAACCGGAATGGTGATCCTGGTTGGCAAAGCCGCAAGATTCACAACAAGTGTAATTCCCATTCCTCCAATAATGAATGGCCAGAAAATAAAATGATTTCCGGCAAGTACTACTGCAAACATTGTAATTATTGTCAGCACGCAACCATGAAGAGTAATTGCTGCGGCAAGCCAGCCAAGGCGATATTTCTCCTGGCTTATACACCAGTCAATAAATTTTTTCCATACAGATATTTTTGTATCATCATGCTGATGTGCATATACATGTTTAATTGTTGTTTCCATTATCAATTATTTTACACAAAATTCTTTCGTTAAAGGTTTTTCAACGATGAGGATCGTTAATATTTCACATGATCTTTGTCAGTAGCACGTAAATGAGGGATCTTTTAATATTAAAAACCCTTCTTTCAAAATTTTCCCTATTTTGAACTTCAAAACCAACGCTGATGGCTAATTCATTGTTTCGTCGTAAAACAATCGATTCAATTCTTACTGATGCTGAAAAAGGTGATGCAGAAGTTCATGCACATGGATTAAAAAGAGTTCTTACTGTTCGTGATCTTACATTTTTTGGAATTGCGGCCATCATTGGCGCAGGAAGTTTTAGCTCTCTTGGCGAAGCTGTTTTTAAAGGAGGTCCTGGTGTTGTATTGCTTTTTGTTATTACAGGTATTGCCTGTGCATTCACAGCCCTTTGTTATTCCGAATTTGCAAGTCGCATACCAGTAGCAGGAAGCGCCTATACTTACGCATATGCAAGCTTCGGAGAATTGTTTGCCTGGATAATTGGCTGGGCACTGATCATGGAATATTCAATTGGCAATATTTATGTAGCATTTAGTTGGAGCGATTACTTCACTTCTTTTTTGCATAAGGTAAATCTTCATATACCAGATTATCTGACCACCAGCTATGCCGAAGCACATAAAGCAGTATTAAATAATAGCTCGAATGATGAATTGATCAATGCATGGAATTCGGCCCCAATGCTCGGAAAACTTCGGATAATTTTTGATATGCCGGCCCTGGTGATCAATTTACTTATTACTTACCTGGTTTTCCGCGGGATAAAAGAAAGCCGCAATTTCAGCAATGTGATGGTGATGTTAAAACTTGCCATTGTCGTACTCGTGATCTTAGTTGGCGGTTCACTAATATTATCACATGGATTAACTTTTAACTGGACACCAGCAAATGATGAAGGAGTAAGATCATTTATGCCCAATGGGTTTAGCGGTGTAATGGCTGCTGTGGCCGGCGTTTTCTTTGCCTATATTGGATTTGATGCGGTCAGTGTGTTAGCAGAAGAAAGTAAAAACCCACAGCGGGATCTTCCCCGTGGTATGATCTATTCATTAGTGATCTGCACGGTTGTATATATTTTATTGTCCCTCGTACTTACGGGTGCTGTTCATTATAAGAATTTTGATGGTGTAGGTGATCCGCTTGCATTTATTTTTGAAAAGCAAAATCTAAATATTGCATGGATGCAAATACTCGTTTCAATTTGTGCAGTAATTGCAATGACAAGTGTGTTGCTTGTTTTTCAAATGGGACAGCCAAGAATTTGGATGAGCATGAGCCGCGACGGTTTGCTGCCCCCGGTTTTTCAAAAGATCCATCACAAATTTAAAACTCCCTCTTTTGCCACCATCGTTACGGGATTAGTTGTAGGAGTTCCTATTCTTTTTACAGATAAAACGTTTGTGCTTGACTTCACAAGTATTGCAACCCTGTTTGCTTTTGTTCTTGTTTGCGGTGGTGTATTATTGATCCCAAGAAAAGAAAAAGTGGCGGGCCGTTTTCAGATTCCTTATATCAACGGACAGTTTTTATATCCATTGATCATTGCGATTTCTCTTATTTTGTTCGCGGTTCTTAGTAAAAATTATTTCGGCAACCTTTTTGATTTTGACTTTTCAGCAAATACAGAATACAATGAAGGGAAGAAAAGCTTTATGGATCTTGCCACTCCCAATATTTCTGTTATTATTTTTTGGATAGTTTGTTTTCTACTGGCTGTTGCAACTATTATAAAAAAATATTCTTTGATCCCATTGATGGGGGTTACTACCTGTCTTTATTTACTTACGGGCATGAATAAAGATAACTGGGCATGGTTTCTCAGCTGGCTAGGGATCGGGCTGATCATTTATTTTATTTATGGGTATAATAAAAGTAAACTGGCTGCTAAAAAATAATTATTTGTCCGGCTTTGGTGCTACTATTAAGCTTCCGTTGCGACGCTCCGTTCAAGGTTCTGCTTAACTTTGAGCAAATGCGTCGCAGTTTACCCAGACACTGAGCTTGCGAAGTGGAAGGGTCGCAGCCGATAGCTATCGGCTCTTATACTTTAGTAACTTTGCTGAGCAATCTTATGAAATTTGAAATAGGTGATATTGTTCTCATATTACATTCAAACGAAGAAGCCCAGGTGGTCGACATTATCAACGACAAAATGGTAATGGTAGATGCCGGAGGCGTACAGTTCCCTGTTTATAAAGACCAGATCGAATATCCCTACCTGAAACGCTTTATGGAAAAGAAGAATGGGAATGAAAAAAAGCAGAAACATTACATCGATGATCTTAAAAAGGAGAAAGAAAATAATGCCGGGCGGGAAGAAGATGGTATGTGGCTGACTTTTTTACCTGTTGTTGATACGGACGAATTCGGAGATGATGTTGTAGACGAATTAAAAGTTCATTTGCTTAACATGACAAATACGGCTTACAATTTTGATTACAAGCTTGCATTTTTTGGTAAGCCCGAGTTTGAATTAAAAAATACGATTCATCCTTTCGAAGATTTTTATATTCATGATGTTCCTTTTGAAGATCTGAGTGATAGTCCTTTTTTCGAATTCGAGTTTTCTTTAGTAAATCCAAATAAGGCAAAAGCAGAAATATGTACCGCGTCACTAAAGCTGAAACCTAAACAACTTTTTACCAAAATAGAAGAGATAAGAAGCAAGAACGAAGCAAGTTTTTCATACCGTTTATTTGACAAATATCCTGATAAGGTTGTTCATGAAAAATTTGATATAGGATCTCTTGCAGCAAAATATAAAGTGTATGATGCTTCAAAAGCAAAAGAACATCTTGAGCCGCCGCGTTCTGTCATTGACCTTCACATTGAAAAACTAACTGATAACTGGCATCATCTCGGAAATCTCCAGATACTTGGGATACAACTAAAGACTTTTGAAAAGTATTATGATCTTGCCATTGCACATCTTCAACCCTCGTTGATCGTCATTCATGGTGTTGGCAGTGGCAGGTTGCGGGATGAGATACATGAATTGCTAAAACTTCGAAAGGAAGTAAAGACATTCGTCAATCAGTATGATCCTCGTTTTGGTTACGGAGCCACCGAAATATTTTTTGAATACTGATCCACATTTTAAAAGTAAATTTGCCATTCGCTGCAAACCGTGCTATCGCTTCAGCGCTTCCAGTTGAGGAGGAAAGTCCGGACAGTACAGAGCAATGCACCCCGTGATAAGCGGGGGTACTTCAACCAATGCTGAAAAGTAAGTTGAAGTAACAGATAGTGCCACAGAAAATAACTACTTCGCTTCGGCGGAGAAAAGATGAAAATGTGGGGTAAGAGCCCACGGCTTTTGATCGTGACATCATTTGCGGGTAAACCTTGCATGCTGAAATGCCACATATAGTATCGTTTGAGGGCTGCTCGTCCAAGATACAGGGTAGGCAGATTGATCCCGGTGAGTAATTACCGGGACAGATAAATGATAGCGGTCCCGATTTATCGGGATAACAGGATCCGGCTTACAAGTTTGCAGCGTTTTTTATTTTTAAATGTCAAAGTTTTTTATAATCTTTATTTCAATTTTTTTATTCCTTGCTGCTTGTAAAAACAATACGAAGCAAGAAAATGAAAAGCAAATTATAAAAAGGGAAGACACTGTAGGCATTAAAAATTCTATAGGAAATTCAGAAAATAAAACTAACCCCATAGCGAAATCAGGCAGTGCTCAGATTAATTCCCGCAAAGACTCAATATTATTACAATTAACCCAGGACATACTTACAGCGATCAAAAACAAAAACTATTTTGCAGTTGCAAATTTTATTGACCCAATATTGGGTGTAAGATTCTCTCCATATGCTTATGTGGACACTGTCGATAATGTGATATTTTCTAAAGAAAAACTTGCTTAACAGTCGAAACTCGTAAAACAAGATAAAACTGTTTGGGGTGTTATTGATCCAACCGGGGAATCGATTAACATGACTTTAAATGACTATATGCAAAAGTTTGTCTATGATGTTGATTTTGTTAAACCAGAGAAGCAGAGTGTAAATAAATCTATTGGAGGTGGCAACTCATTGGATAATCTGGAATTAATTTATAAAAATTGTGATTTCACCGAAAGCTATTTCTCAGGTTTCGAAGAAAAATATGGAGGAATGGATTGGAGAAGCCTGCGTCTGGTCTTTAAAAAAAGAAATGGAAAATTTTTCTTAGTAGGAATCGTTCACGACAAATGGACGATATGATAGTTATAAAAACGAATTACCGATATAGCCACCCAACTCCATCAGCCATGCAATTCCCAGATGAACCATTAATCCACCCAAGATCGATCGTGTATTGTAAACAACTATTCCCAGTATCATTCCCCCAAAATAAGAACTGATACATTCGCCAAGAGGTTTGCCAAAATGTATTGTACAATAAAAACAAGCCATTGGTAAGATCGCATCTTTACCTGCAATTTTTACAAATGCCAAAATAAGAAAGCCACGAAAGAAAAGTTCTACGGAAATAAAATCACTTCCGTAAGAAAGTTCATGAAGCAAATGATAGAACCATTTATTTTTTACACCATATAAAGCTGTGTCAACATCCTTGAGTTTTGGATACATGCTTAAAAAATCTGATTGGGTAGAAGCTGCTGCGATTAAAGGCACCATTATCAAAAGCATAATTAAATATGGTTTCCAATTAAAACTTTTTACCGTTAAGCCAAAAAATTTTTCTTTAGAATAATAAATTTTCCAGACGATAAAAAGAATAAAACACAATACTATTAACCTTATAGGCCAGTATATGACCTGGTTCCAGTAATAATCCCAATAAATATTATTTGATAAATGAAAGGTTGTGTTCATTACCATTTTCCAGGAGAAAATGGCCGGCGACAAAAAAATAAGTAAAAGGATTAATGGGTTTTTAAAATAATTTTTCCTATCAAAAAGAAGATAAAACGAATAGGGTAGAGCAAAGGCAATTAAAAAGACCAGGTAACGAAATAGAAATTGAATCCCCGTCGAATCAAATTCATCAATTTTACGATCGACATCATAATGAAAATTCAAATAGATCATTAAAGCCGCCAACAGGCTGCAGGCTATAAAAACTTTGCCATTTAAGCTTTTTAAATAATCAACCAGGTATCTAAAAATATCTTTCATTAAAACTGAAAATAGAAGTTTTTTTACTATCGTTTAAACTTTTCTCAAAGCCCGGCTTCTCATATTTCATGTTTGATTTTCCACAACCCTTTAAAACTAATAAAATGAAAAAGTTCTCAATTAACCGGATCAGCGTAGTGGCATTTACCTTCATGGTTGTCGCTATGCTTTTTTCTTGTCAAAAAGATCTTAGCTCATCGAACAACAACAACACATCTGTAACCGAAGAACAGGCTACAACTTATTCTGAAGAAAGTTCACAGGCTGAAGTAAGTTTTGATGATGCAGAAGATGTTGCTACGATCGCAGCAGACGAAGAAGGTAATGCAAGTTTATATGGTATGAATGGCCGCTTGATCCATCCATTGTTTACAGAATTAAGAGCTGCTATTGGTGATTGTGCAGAGATCACAATTACACCAAATGATTCTACCTATCCTAAAACGATCACAATTGATTTTGGGAATGGTTGCGTTGGTCGTGATGGAAAATTTCGTGTCGGTGCCATCGTTGTTCATCTTACTGCACCTTTGCGCAGACCAGGTTCTGTAGTTACTATAACTTTTAGAGATTATTATGTAAATCGTGTTCATCTTGAAGGTTCAAAAATTATCAGCAACCTTAGTGAACCACCATCGCACAAATGGAGAGTAGAAGTAGTAGGCGGTAAAGTAACATTCCCTGCGGGCAGAGGTTACAGTTATCAAAGCGTGAAAACGAAAACTCAGATTGAAGGAATGGATACAAGGATCGTTCGTGATGATGCGTATGAAATTACAGGTCGTTCACAAACTGAATTCAATAGTGGCCTTACAATAACCCTGAACACTGAAACTCCACTCGTAAAGAAAGTAGCGTGTCCCTGGATCAGCGATGGTAAATTAAAGATCAAGATCAATGACCGGGTACTTTATCTTGATAACAAAGCATTACTGTCCTGGAACGATGGGAATAAACAATTAGAAATAAATTTATAGATCTCTCATATATGGCAATCAAAAAAGACCTCCGACCGGAGGTCTTTTAAATTTATTGGGTTTGATCTAAATAGTATTTGTTACAACCAATAAGGCATAAATAACACCTGGTATAATGAAAAGGAACCAGAACAAAATACTTAACCAGAACTTTCCATTTATTTCACCCTCGTGAAGATAAACAGCAAGCGGTGGAAGCAGAATGGCCAGTACAATAAGCAACCACATTTCAACATTTGCGGATTTATTTGCTTTCTTTTCTTTCTGAAAAACTTTCACTTGTTTTTTTGCCTCTTTGATCCTTACTTTCTGTTCTTTTTTAGAAAGGCTTTTGAATTCTGCAAATGCCGCTTTAACGGTACCAGGATTAGGTTCATTGCTGCCCGGTAATATCACTAATGCAGAAGATTGAAGGGGAATCATCGAGATCATCATTGCTGCCATCACTAGTGAGCTAAAGATCTTTTTCATAAGTATAATGTTTGGTTGATTAATGAACAAAAATATAATGTACCTGAGCACAATCTACCAATTTTTATCAATAGGTTGTAAAATTTTAGCCCTTAATTTTAATCCATGAAATCAATTGGACTTATTGGTGGCTTAACATATGTATCCACGATAGAATACTATCGCTACTTAAATGAATTAGCGAATGAAAAACTTGGGGGAACCGAAACAGTCCAGATCATTTTGTATTCAGTAAACTTTGGCGAAATTAAAGTTCTTACAGAAGCTGGTGAATGGGGAAAAATTTCCGACATTATTTGTAAAGTTGCGCAAACAATTGAACGAGCTGGTGCATCTTGCCTGCTTATTGGTGCCAACACAATGCATAAGATCGCAGATGAAGTACAGGCCGCAATAAAGATCCCCGTTATTCATATTGCTGAAGCTGTAGCAAAAGCTATTCTGAAAAATGGATTGAGAAAAGTTGGATTGATAGGAACCCGGTATACAATGCAACTTGAATTTTACACTGATCATCTCGCAAAGCACGGAATAGAAACAATAATTCCAGACCAGGAAGACATTGAATACATTAACTACACCATCTACAATGAGTTCAGTAAAAATATTTTTACTGCCGAAGCAAAGACAAATTATCTGAATATTATTTCAAAGCTTAAAGAAAGAGGCGCTGAAGGAATTATAGGAGGTTGTACAGAAATATCAATTTTAATTAAGCAAAGCGATTGCGACATTCTGATCTTTGATACAGCAAAAATTCATTCTGAAGCTGGAGTAGAATATGTGACAGGATCGTGATCTTAAAACCAAAGGACATTCTGCAAGGAGATGCTGTCAATTCCTAAAGAAAATTATTTAGAAACTGTTTCTTTTTGGCTCTGATCAACATAAGCAGAGATCCATCCAACTTGTCCATTTTTTACCAGATAGAATTGCTTTGTTTCATACAGAGAAGAAAATTGTCTCATGATTTTTAAGAGCAAACCGGTTCCCGCCATCAAAGATTTTTGATCAAATACGCCGTGCACAGTTTTGGCTGCTTTCATGATCGCCGCTTTTTCATTATTATCTTCGGAAGTTTTTGCAAGATTTTCTGGTGAAAAGTTTGCAAAACTGGTGTATAGTTTTTCATAATACTTTACCACTTCTTCAAATGTAACTGAAATGACTGCGTTATCTATAAGTTCAGGATGCATTAAGGTAGCAGCAGCCCATGCAGCACCACCGCTGAATGCAATATAATCACTCAATGGATAAGCGCCGCTGGCATTCACCGCATAAATGATATCTGCATTTTCAGCTTGTGATAAAGTACGGGTAAGTTGTTTTTGATAGTTGCCAAGGCTTTTATCTTCTTCCATTCTTTTATCTGCGGCATTTGACATGCTTTTTGTTCCCCAATTCAACTGAAACAAATAAAAATCTTTTGTGTTGCCATAAGGAAAGTAACCACCCTTAGTATTACCGCTTCCAATATCAATCAGGAAAGTTGAATATCTTCTTGATTCCGGAACAATGCCAAGGTGTGAAAGCAAAGCTTCCTGTTTTACATCTATTACAGCTACTGTTTTTGATTGGTCATTGATCCTTATCTTAAATGAATCGATCAGTTTTTTTATGAATTCTGTTTTTTCATCTTTTTCTGCCTGCATTTTTACGCCGCTGCTGATCGCTGTAAAAATTCTTTTGTCGGAGATCTTATAATCTTTCCTTGCCGTTTCATATAGACCACATAGTGCATTCAGCGTGGCAGAGAATGTTGATTCATTAAAAGAAATAAAATCAGTATTGACAGAGGTATCTTTTAAAATATTAAAGCTGCCGTTGGATTGAGCATTTTTGCCAAGCTCCACCATACTCATCTTTACGCCTTTCGATCCTACTTCAATGCCGGTATAAACAGTAGAGTTATTGTATTTAAGCTTAAGATTATTTTGTGCCGATAAAAAGCTTACAGAAACACAAAGGCAAACAGACACGATAATACTGCGCTTAAAATGGATATGGAACATAGGTGAGGTATTTTGGTAGTTGTAAAACTACTTAATACCGCGCTGCTTCGAACGGGGAGGTAGCTGCAAATGAAACTGTGTGAAAAGAATGTGATTAACTCTGAGTGTTACTGATCAGGTTCTCTCTTTAGTAAAGCAGCAATTGTTTCACCACCTTTTGTTATTTCTTCATCATAAACGATCCTTACTCTTGCACTTTTAACTTCAGAAGAACTTAATGTTAATGAGTGACGACTCTTACCTGCAGTAATAATAAGAATGGCTGTGTTGGGAGGAATGCTGCCCAGATTTTCTGCAACCATTTCTATTTCATGAAAGGTATTGTTCAGATCTATCTTTACATAAGTAGTAAGTGGTTTTGCACTTAATCTTTGGTGGGTCATTACAACCTGTTTATCTACCAGTACAGTTATTGAATCGCCATCAATTTGAGCGTTGTCATAAAAATCGAGACGAATGGTGCCGGTATCAACTTTTATTTCAGGAACTTCTTTAAATGCAGATTCTCTTATCCGGGTTAAAATAATGTTGCCGCCATCGCAACTTTGAAGTGTATTCAAAACATTTCCCGACCAATAGCCTTTTAGTGTTTCCTTGTTGCCTTCACGATAATAAGTGAGATCGAAATTTTTGACGCAGATAACACATCGTTGAGGAATATGATATGTTGTTACGGAACCTTCCTGCAGTGTAAGTTTTTTTGAAATACGGTCAAATGATCCTCTAAAATTTTTCTTTACATAGTTGTCGATATCTTGGTAATGGTATGAATCACCGGCAAGCACATTGCCTTTTGCGTTTATCTGGAGTTCAATATTATTTTCGGGAAAACATCCTCTCATGCTAAGTGTACCCTTCCAATAGCCGCTGACGTCCTGGCCAGCGCATTGAAAAATGAGCGTAGTAAACAAAAAGCTAAATGCCAGGAGTATTTTCACCGTCAAAATTTAAGACAAAAAATTCGCCTGAAATGTGAAAATTATACAAAAGGCGAATTTTATTTTAAACATGTGGTGATAACCCCGGCTTATGAACAGCCGTTTACTTATTTCTTAACCCCAAAAAGGCGATTGCAATGATCATAAAACCTATTCCGGTAATGGTTGGAGGTAAAATTTTCCCTTTTGTTCCAAGATAGATCATGTAAATGCCGAGAATAATAAGCAGGATGGCGGCAATGGCAAGAGTGGAATTCTTTTTCATCTTACATTGTTTCAGATTTTTAAAGAACCTTTAAGTTCGGAAATAATTAACTCTTATGAAAATATCTTACTCCCGATCTTCCTGGTGCAGTGGTTGCTTCATTTGCAGCTCTATTAAAGTCAAACGTTATCTTCGCTCAAAAAAAAGGAAATGTTTATACACCATGTTTATTTCTGGCTAAAGAATTCTGGTAATAAAGAAGATAAAGCTAAATTGATCGAAGGGTTGAGAAAACTTTCAAAAGTCAGTACGATCAAAAACTTTTATATCGGTCAGCCTGCTGCTACCCGCCGCGAAGTGATCGACAGCTCTTATGATGTAAGCTGGTTATTGTTTTTTGATACCGCCACCGACCAGGACAGCTATCAAACAGATCCTATCCATTTAAAATTTGTGGAAGAATGTTCTGCGCTTTGGACGAAAGTTACCGTTTACGATTCTATTGATGCAAACATTTGAATACTCTAAAGGAGCGTTATAGTATTCAATTTGTATAACCCCATTTTTTCATTATCGCCAGGTCTTCTTTAGCACAATCAAGCGGCGTTTTACCCTGGTAAGATTCTTGTTCAATGATATAATGAACATTCTTTGAATTTTTTCTTATCATGTCAATTACATCTTTCGTATTTACTATACCAGCTCCAAGAATCGTGCTTTCATATCTTTCATTACCTCCGCTTGCTTTTATTTCATCTTTAACATGAATTGATGAATATCGACCGGGATATTTTTTTACGATCTCTGCTGCGTTGGCACCACCATTATATAAGTTGCCAATATCCAATTGTTGAATCACCAATTTAGGATCTGTGTTTTTCATCATGATATCATAGAGCATTTCACCTCCAAGACTTTCACTAAATTCAAAATCATGATTATGATAACCGAATTTCATTCCTGATTTTTTGCAGAGCTCCCCGCTTTTGTTAAACACTTCCATAAAACTTAAGAGACCATCTTTATCTTTTCTAAGCGATTGGTTAAGGGATGGACTGATAACATATTTCTGCCCCATAGTTGCTGCATCTTCTACTGTATATTTCCATAAGTCAGTAAAATCTTTTTTTGCCGCATCCCAATGTTGTGAACCCAATACTGTATGCCCACTTGGCATTTTTATTCCAAGTCCATCCAATATTTTTTTGAACTCGGCTGCAGTATACCCGTAAAATTTTCTGTTCACATAATTAGCATGCTCCACATGCTTATACCCCATTGCCGATAATTGTTGCAAAGTCCCTAAAGGATCTTTTCCCATATCATCCCGTACGGAATAAAGTTGAATACCCACCAGTTCGTTGCCTTTTGTATTTGTATTCGCAAAAGAAAGGCGGGATAAAAGAGAGCTGCCGGCTAATGCCAGTGTTGATCTTTTTATAAATGTTCTGCGTGAATTACTCATGGCAAACGATTTTAATAGGGGTTTAAGATATGATTTTCCTTCGAATCTTAACCGCATGCTGATAAATAAAATAAAATTCATTCAACAAACAAAGACAATCAGATGAAGGATTTGAAGTACCGACATTTCCTGATTGAATTATTATTTGTTGATGCTTTCAAACTTTATCGTTTCTACGTCAGTAATTAAGGTTACATTACAGAACACGGAATAATATATTTAAAATGGATAATGAGATCATAGTTCAGTTTGTGTTTTTTGAGACAATGGGAGATAACAATGAATTTATTTCTCAATGGGATCAATATTCGAAGGAAATAAAGAAAACGCAGAAAATAAAACTTCAGCAGGAAACGGGTAGTAAGAAAAAAGCAAAATATTTATCGCAGCATTCTTGTTATAAGGATGAATTTAAATTTGTTTTCAAAAAAGAAAGACGATCGGCGCATTTCCCGGAAGTTGAAATGCGGGTACGCCAGTTAGGCGGATATACTCCCTTGCAGATCCAATGCAATCATAATTCAAAAACAAATGAAAGTAAAGTGTTTGTTTTTATGAATGGATATGAAACAGACATGAATTCCTGTAGTAAGCTGTTGCATTATCGGTTTCTGAATATTTACAAAGCATATTTTGAAAGCAGCAATTATGACTATATCCTTGAATTTTTTGTTGCTAATGATCAAAGCACAGAATTCATGGATCAATTAAAGACTCAAACTGGTCATTTTGAATCAGGAATATATAAGGAATGTGTGCTGCAAGCAGTGTGACCTCAAGCAGCATTTCTATCAATTTACTTCTAATTCATTTTTTGCAGGCAGTTTTGGAAAACTATGATGTGGTTCTGTTTGATACCAGAACACTACTGAACTGATATCGGACTGCTGCACCAGGTAACGGCCACCGCTTTTCCATCCAAGATCTTGTATCGTTACTTTTAAACTCTTTTCAAAACGTATGGGATCCATTATATGCCATCGGTACAAACCGAATCGTTGCATTACATTGTAATGGCCATCTCCATCGATCACTTGATGTAAGCCAGTATAGGCCGTAGAAAATTCTGTATAGTCAACAACATCAACACCGGCTGCATTTTTCTTTCTTGTATCAAAATCATAAGAGCCGCAAAAATAATCTTCAGTTCCCGTGCCGTTGATCGTTGGAAACTGCGTGTCTCCATCCATATAAAATTTTATTTCACCCTCTCCCCACCAGCCATTGTTATGCACGCCCCATGCAAGTAATGTTCCGACATACTGACCCTTGCCCTGGATGCTATCAACCAGTGTGCAGATCCCGCCTTTTACCGGGTTGCTTCTTCTAAACTGCGCATGAAAATAACCAGCATCGTCGGGAACGTTGGTAAGGGTGTAATTGACCTGGTAATACATATTTGTCATTGTGATCTTACATTTTTTTCTGAAGGGCATTACCCAATAACAATTAAAAGCACTACCGGGATTAATTGTAACGGGTAAAGAATTGAGATGTGAATAGCCGCCCCAGCCGGCGCCAAAAAAATCACCAACAGGAACTTCTACTGACGGTTCGCTTTCATCATCCCAATAAAAATGAAGAATAGAAAATCGCCAGTTACCAGTTGGTGTCATCCAGATATGTTGAATGGCGCCTGGTCCGGCTATCTCAGCTATGGTAAAAGTTTCGCCGGGTTTAATAACTACAAATGGATTTACTTTCCAACCTTGACCCAGATCTCTTGCAGCACTTTTTGCACTGCCATTTTCCAAAGTAGCCATGCCACCTTTGCCCGGTTCACCAGTTAAATTTTCAGGACTGATCGATCTTGTTTTTGCATCACTCAACCGGAAAAGATTTCCAAGGTTCATATTAAGCCCATTAAATTTTTCCGGTTGCTGCGCAGAAGTGATGGTTGAAATAAAAAGGGATAAAAAAAATAACTTTCTCATACCAGTATTTTTTGGTGATGAGAAAGTTAATGAATAATCTGTTGAGAGATCGGAGTTAATTGATTTTTTTCAATCCGGCACTTACAAAGTTATTGTTTATCGTAAGCAGCTTTTGTAGTTACTTCTCCTTGTTGAGAACTTCTGACTGCTGTAACTGTAAGAGATTTGCCGCCATCACCCAATGTCCATGTTTCTGTACTTGAGAATGTAAAGCTTTGGCCATTTCTTTCGCCTGTTGTAGTGGAACTGATCGATAAACTTTGTCCATCAGCGGCCCATTTCAAAGTTGATTTTCTTACGGAGCCTCCAAACCCTGTGCCTTGTACTTCTTTACCATCAAAGCCAAGAGTTTCAGTAGTAGTCACATCGTCTCCGCCCTGGAAAGAAGGAGTTGTTCTTGATATAGTGATCGCATCATCTTTTTGTTCCACTTTTAATGCTTTAGTAGCAAACCGGGCACCTCTTTCTCCGAAATCGCTTTTGCCTTCATTTAATGCCCAACTACCAGAGAAGTTTGCACGATCTGCTTTAGTGCTGAATGAAACAAGTGTAGATGAAACTATAACAGCTGCTAATAATTTTTTTACAAAAGACATATTCATAATAATTGATTTTAGGACGATAAATGTAAGGAAAGATCTGAAATGAAAAGATGAATAAAATATATGATTTGTTATTCAATTGTAAATTAGCCGATCATTTAAAGATCCTTCCAAAAAAATCTTTCATGTCATTCCATGATGCAGTGTCAGCCGCGGCATTATATTCTATTGGCATTTTAAATTTCTTTCCCGTTTCCGTAGCATCAGGATTTGTAAAAGCATGTGTGGCGCCGGGATATGATTTGAAAGTATAAGATTTACCAATAGAATCCATTTGTTTTTTAAACTTATCAACATCTGCTTTTGGAACAAATGAATCTGCTTCACCATGACAAACTAATATTTCTGCTTTTGTTAAGTTTTTATCTGGCGGTGTGCCAATAAGAGTTCCATGAAAACTTACAACTCCATTTAGAGGTTCACCCATTCTTGCAAGATTAAGAAGCACACCACCTCCAAAACAATAACCGATACCAGCGATCTTACTTTGATCCACATTTGGATTTTTTTTCAATTCTTCTAATGCAGCGTCAAAATGTTTTTTTGCCATATCGGGATGCATATAAAAAGGTGTAGCCAGGGCTTGTGCAGTTCCAGGATCATTTCCCATGCGGCCATTTCCATACATGTCAACCGCCATTGCGATATAACCCATTTCTGCCAGCATTCTTGCACGGCGTTTTATATAATCATTTAGGCCCCACCATTCATGCACAACCAAAACGGCAGGACGTTTACCCTCAATGTTTTCATCATAGTAAACATAACTGCTCATGTTGAGCGTATCAATTTTATAACTTACTGTCTCTTCTTTTATTTTTGGTGTTTTTGTTTCTGTTGATTTCGTGCTGCTCTCATTTGAACTTGTTTTATCAGAATTACTATTACATGAACAAAAAATAAGGAGTGCAGCGGGCAAAAGAATTTGAAGTTTCATATCATTGGTTTTGTTGTGATGAAAGAATATAAAGTTCATAAAATATTTTTTATTGACAATGGCTTTTTTGCACGCCTGGGTTTTTCATATCTTCAACAATTATGAAAAAATACCTGGTTATAGCATTCTTCTTTGCATCCATGTCCATTTCTGCCCAAAGTTGGCAGGATACAGCAAATATGATCGATAATATCATGAATAAATATAAGAATGATGGACCGGGTGCAGAATTTGCAATAAGCAGGCACGGAACTTTGATATCAACAGCAAAGGGAATGGCTGATCTTGAACATATGTCGCCGTTCACTAAAACTACAAAGACAGAGGCTGGCTCAGTTTCAAAACAATTTACTGCCGCTGCAATTTTATTATTAGAACAGCAAGGAAAACTTTCTATCAATGACGACATAAGAAAATATTTACCGGAGATAAAAGATTATGGTCATGTTATCCGTATATATCATTTGCTCCATCATACCAGCGGGTTGAGAGATTGGGGAAGTGTTATTTCGCATTCAGGCTGGCCAAGGGGAACAAGAGCCTATACAAACAATGATGCATTTCAAATTATCATTCGCCAGAAATCGCTTAATAATATTCCGGGTGATGAATATATCTATAGTAATTCAAACTATACAGCACTTACAATGATCGTGCAACGGGTAAGTGGCATGAGTCACGCAGCGTTTACAAAAAAATATTTGTTTGAACCTGCTGGCATGAAGAATACCGAATGGAGAGATGATCATACAAGAGTGGTTCATAACCGGGCAATTGCTTATAGCAAAGAAGATGGAGTGTATGTAACTAACATGCCAAATGAAGATACATACGGGCATGGGGGATTATTGACCACAGCGGAAGACCTTTTGCTTTGGAATCAATTTTATTTATCAGGAAAATTTGGGAGCCCTTCACTTTTCTCCAGGCAAACTGAAACAATGACTTTGAATAATGGAAAAAGAAATGGCTATGCAGCAGGTTTAAGTACTGACCCCATAAATGGATGGAAGGCGATCAGCCATACAGGAAATACTGCTGCATACTTTGCGGATCTTGAATATTTTCCTGAATTGGGTCTTTCATTTGCATGGCTTAGTAATACAACGTCGGTTTCGTTTGATGATGTACCTTATTCTATTCGGAATTTATTTGTAAAAAATCTGCCATTAACTGTCTCCACAGAGTTGAAAACTGATTCAACTATTGATTGGAAAAAATTTATTCCTTTTTCAGGAGCATACCGTAACGAGAAAACAGGTTCTGGCTTTAAACTTTATTCAAAGGATAATGGGATTTATTTGTTACCCAATGGAGGACCGTTACGAACAATTAATAACAATACACTTGGTTTAGGGCGGGGAAGATTATTGTTTCCCGACAAACAATCTGGTAAACTAACTGTAATTACTGCTGCAGGAGATACAGTGATTTATTCCGCAATCGATACGGCTCTGTCTGATCCTGCATCTTTGCAGGAGTATACCGGAGCTTATTTTTCTGATGAAACAGAATCGTATATGTATGTAGAATTAAGAGATGGAAAACTGTTTATATATCCCCGAAAGGAAATGGAAGAAGAACTTATGGGGATCTATAAGGATGCGTTTATATATCCAGGTGCCGAAATATGGTTTGAAAGAGATATAAAAAAAGGTATCACCAATTTTTATATTACAATTGCCCGGGCAAGAAAAGTGGAATTCAGAAAAGTATATAAAATAAACTAAACGTATTAACACAAAATTGAGAGTAGCGTTTATGGTGCTTTGTTTTTTTGAAAGATCTTTATTTTAACCTGGTATTTAAAAGTTATTATTCGCAATGTTAACTTGCAGGAGTCAAAATCATTTTATGAGGTATAAATTTTTGTTGACAATTATAATTTCAGGTTTTTCGATCGTTTCTTTTTCACAAACAAAACTTGGGGAAGTAGCTTGTATATACGTTACCTCGCCAAATCTTGATTCTTCTGTTGCTTTGTATGATAAAATAGGGTTTACAAAAATTGCTTTTAATTCTCTTCCCGTTCCCTGGGTGCAGGTAACGGATGGCAGCCTGCTCATTATGATGAGAAAAGATTCAGTGAAGTATGCAGGACTTACTTATTATACAAACGATCTTGAAAATACAGTAGCGCAACTGGAAAAAATAGGAATTCAATTTACACAAAAACCCAAAGAAGGAGATCCGATAAAAAGATATTTTTTCAAATCACCTGATGGATTAAATATAATGCTTGCTTCCAATGTCGGAGGGTTTAAGCAGCCAACAGGAATAACTATGCTTAACATGAATCCTATCGCTCTTCAATCCGAAGATAAATATCCCAATAAGGAATGTGGTGCCTTTGGTGAATTCTGTCATCCTGTTATTGATCTTAATACATCTATCGAGTATTGGAAAAAACTTGGCTTTGAAGTAAAGTCACAAATGAACCAACCTTATCCGTGGGCAATTCTTTCTGATGGTTTAATGCTGATCGGTTTGCATCAGACAAAAGATTTCAGTTATCCTGCTGTTACTTACTTTGGATTAAACACCGAAAAAAGAGTTCAGGAGTTAAAACAAAATGGCGTAACTGGTTTTACAGAAATGATGGGTAAAAAGAATGTGGTTCTTAAGACGTGGGAAGGCCTTCATTTCTTTTTGTTTTCGATGGGAATGTAAGAAAACTATTCTTGATCTATTTCACGTATAAATTACAATGAAAGGTTTACAACTAATATTATTGGTTTTGTTGTTTTCTTTCTCTGCCTTATCGCAAAAGAAATATTATTTCAGAGGTTATAGAAAAGAACCTGATTGGGAAAGACAGGATGGAAGCAAGCAACATCCGTTTGAAAGTTTGGAAGCTTTTAAAAAGCTCCGGTTAAAGCAAGGCGATACTGTTTTTTTTCAGGGAGGTGATGTTTTTACAGGAACGATCACGATCAGCGATATTCATGGAACTTTTAAGAAGCCGATCGTTTTTACTACTTATGGAAAAGAGAAAGCAAAAATTTATCCTGGCAATAAAGAAGGCTTTGTTTTTACTGGATGTGAAAATTTTTCGATCAGCAATTTTATTGTATATGGGTCCGGTCGCAAAGCTGGCAATACAACAGATGGACTGAAACTGATGAACTGCAATTTTATGAAAATTAAAAACGTGGGAATAGCAGGCTTTCAGAAATCCGGTTTACAATTATTTAATTGTCGTGATGCTGAAATTGACGGAGTGATCACACAGGATAATGGCCAGGCCGGTATTACTGTTGAGGGGGAATATCAAAAAAGATTATCAGAAAAAATTCATTTTGTCAATTGTCGGGCTGATAATAATCCCGGCGACCCGACAAATCTTACTAATCATAGTGGGAATGGAATTGTTGTTGGTAATTGCAGAAATGTTTTGATAGAATATTGTACAGCGACCAATAATGGATGGGATATGCCGCGAATTGGTAATGGACCCGTTGGTATCTGGGCTTATGAAGCAGACTCAGTAATTATTCAACATTGTATTTCTTACAGGAATAAAACTGCACCCGGCGCTGCTGATGGAGGGGGATTTGATCTTGATGGCGGTGTTACAAATTCTATAATTCAGTATTGTCTTTCCTATGAGAATGAAGGAAGCGGCTATGGTATCTTCCAATATTGGAGTGCCGGTAAATGGAAAAACAATACCGTTCGGTATTGTATAAGCATCAATGATGGAAGAGTAACTGAGAATGCTTCTGGAATGTATATCTGGAATGGGCACAATGGTGATTCAACGTTTACAGACTTTTATGCGTACAATAATTTTTTTTATAACGATACTAAATATTCGTTCAGTTTTTCCCAACTGAATGAGCATAAAAGATTTTATTTTTTAAATAATGTTTTTGTTTCATCAGATACAAGCGATATTTTTTTTGGTGTTGACAGCAGCACAACAGATATTTTCCTGAACAATGTATGGATTCGTAAAAGCGGTGGGTTCATGCAAAACGGTTTCAACAGTGTGGAACAATGGGCGAGGTCCACTGGTTATGAGGTCAGGGACAATAAGTTTTATGGAATTACTTTAGACAGAATGGTCTTTGATCTTCCGAAATACACTGACATTACTGATCCATATAGTTTCAAAACAAATCCTGTATTATTGAAGACCTGTAATAATATTTTATGGGATAAAGGGCTTGATCTAAAAAAAATGTTTGGGATCGATCCGGGAAAAAAAGATTTTTTTGGTAACCCTGCCTCGAATGGTGGCCCATTTGAACCAGGGGTTTGTCAAATGTATTGAGAGGATTTGGTCTGGCTTATATAACAGACATTATCCCGGAGGATTTGTTAACTGAACATTTTGATTTGTCTCCTCTATATTTGCCAAAATTTAAAAACTAATGAAGAGTTTTTTGGTCTTTTTATCCGCTATGATCTTATTTTCATCCTGTTCCAAAAATGATATGAATCAATGTAATTATGATGCTTGTGCGATCGCTGCGCCTGCATCTGAAATTACCCAATTGGAAGCCTATTTATCTTCAGCTTCAATTACTGCAACTAAGCATTGCAGTGGCATGTATTATACCATTGATGTAGCTGGTTCCGGCTCTTCAGCCACTGCTTGCTCAACCGTAGGCGTGAAATATAAAGGGCAATTAACGAATGGAACTATATTTGACCAGGCCACCACTCCAGTAACTTTCTCACTTAATAATTTGATCGAAGCCTGGAAAAAAGGCATACCGATGTTAAAACCGGGAGGCAAAATAAAATTGTATTGTCCTCCGACACTTGCTTACGGTAGCCAAGTTGTTAGAGACAATGCAGGTAATACTGTTATTCCTGCAAACTCGATTCTCATATTTGAAGTGGAACTGACGAATGTTTATTGATCTGATTGAAAAATCTCTAACAATCCTTTTTTATTTCAGACCAACTGCTCAGCTATGATCTTTTTTATGCCTGTCAAACCTGTGGGCAACTACAAGACGAATATTGCCTGAGGAGAATTTATAATTTTCTGGCGTAAGAGAGCCTTGCGTCGATATAGAGCTACCTGTCCAGTTAGCACTTATATTCCATCTTCTTCCATTATACCCAGCCGCCGCTTTAAAAACTTTGGAAGGATTGAGAGAAACATTTTTTTCTTTTATTGCTTCATTTTCTTCTCTTACAAAATTGACATCTAAATTGATCACCATGGAACCTGTAATAAAAAAGTGTTGCGCCATCACCAAAGTATAGGCATAACCTGCCCCCGGACCAAAACTCAGGATATTGATCTTATTAATTCCTGCTTGTGGAAACTTACTGCTATAGAAAGCAGGTATCAATGCACTATCGCCCTGTGCTGTGCCGTGATGAATTTCACCACCATATATAATTGACCCGGCCGACTTCTTTTGCCACTCACTTTGTAAGAGTGCGGCACGATAAGAAAATCTTTTTTTGTTAGGAACCTGGTAAGCAGAAATGCCAAAGAAAGTTGTTTTCACATCTTCACGATAGTAATATTTGTCTGCGGGAACACCTGCTAATCCTTGTGGTTCCAAATGATAACCTTTAGGGGCTACGTACATCAGGTCAATGGCCCATTTATGGGGATACACATGCACCTGGAAATTGAAACCTTTTGTTTTTCCTTTTTCATCGGCTTTGTTGTTTAAGAAACTAAAGCCATTAAAAAGATTTATTGAAATGTTTTTAACCGTAACGCCTACCCCAAGATTCAATTTAGGATTTGCTTTGTACTCAAGATCTTCTGCGCTTCCGTCGGAAGGGAAATTAAGATGAACATATTTTTTTGATAAATACAGGCGGACAGTAGTCTTACCGGGAAAAGTCTCATAATAAGAGGTGTCTTGCTGAAAACCCTTTTGAGCATTCAATTGTACAGAACAAATGATGAAAATAAGGGCCGTTAAAAGAACTTGCTTCCGTTGGTTCATTTTATAAATATTAAAACTTAAATAATTGTTTGGTTTAACTGCTGCGGTTTGAAAAAGATTTTAAAAATAAATTTTAATGCCGGGTGTAGCAAAATTTATTTTGTGATCACAACTGATTGACCGGTGCGTAGTAAAGAAAATGAAAATGTGTGAATCATGTAACAATTGCCCATAAGTATATAACAATTGAGGAAATACTTGCACATACCTTGCTCATGTCTCAATAAAACCCCCTCAAAATGAATTCTATTACAATTTCCCCCCAAAAAAAGACAACACCGTCCGTTTGGAGTGAATCTTCCATTCCATTGGTTTCGGTTCTCGCACATGAATTAAGAAATCCCCTGACCAATATCATGCTCACGGTTCATTTGCTTGAATCCAAAATTTTAGATGACAACGATAGAATGTATATTGATATTATTAGGCGTAGTTCGACGAAGATCAATGACCTGATAAATGACCTTTTGAAAGGACAAAGGAAGGATGAGATAAAAACGGAAAAACATTCTATTCATCAATTGCTTGACGATGTGATCGAACTGGCAAGCGACAGGCTGATTCTTAAAAAAGTTATCGTTAAGAAAAATTATGCTCCTTACGATCTAAAAATAAAAATGGACAGCCCAAAAATAAAAATAGCTTTGACAAATATCGTCATCAACGCTATTGATGCTATGCCTTCAGAAAAAGGAGAACTGAAACTTGGAACAAAATTAATAAAGGGCAGATGTGCTGTATCCATCCAGGACAATGGCATTGGTATAAGCAAAGAGAATTTACCATTGATATTTGAGCCTTATTTTACCAGCAAACAAAATGGAGTAGGAGTTGGATTAGCAGCAACAAAAGATATTCTTCAATCGAACAAGATAGATGTACGAGTAGAATCATTGGTAGGGCATGGAACAAGATTCATTTTGTTGTTCGAAAAAAATAGGATGACCGCTAAAATTAGAAATTTAAATGGTCATCAACATACAATTACCGGGAACAGAATGCCTGTATTAATTGCATGCGAAGCTTGAAAATAAATTAGTGACAGTGATTAGGATTTATTAAACGCTATACACGTTTTCTAAAAGACAATCGCCTGACCAGGGGAAAGGACGGCGTGGACCCGGAGGCTCCGGCATATCTGCAAAAGGTTTTAATTCATCGTAAAGCCTGTTCAGTTTACCTGCAGTTTTTAGTTTTGATTTTGATTCGATATGTTTCCATCCATATTTCTCAAAAAACTCTTCGCCTTCTTCAGGTGCAAATTGAAATAATGCACCGCTTCCTTCTAAAGCCGGTTGCATTTCTTTTAATATCATTTCTAAAAGCGCAGGAGAAACAAGATCAAAAACCCAGCGACGAAAATGATGTTGTGATGAAAGGTCAGTCGCCAATTCAGCATTTTGTTCAGCGGTGAGGTAGATGGTTAATCCTTCTGTGATCACAAGAGCTTTTTTACATTCATTATTTAATTGCTGAAATAACTCAAATCTTGCTTTTCTGTCTGCAAGATCGAGAGCAATGCTTCTGTAATCACATTTTGGTTTTTCATTTTTCAGTATCTCATTTTTGTAATTGATCATTCCTGGCAGGTCAACATCTATCCACTTTAAATTTTTTGGCAATTGCATTCTGTAAGCTCTTGCATCAAGACCAGCAGCAAGGTTAACGATCATATCATATCCCTGCTCAACATGCTGTATGACGAATTCATCAATCAAATAAGTTCTTGCAACAAAAGACCAACTATTCTTCCTGCTGAATTCGATGGCATTGGCAATTTGCTCACCTTTTTCTCCCGCAAGACTGCGTGCAAAAGGATCATGAAAAACTGCATCGGGTCTTTCACTTTCTTCGGCTCTGAAGATGGCAACCCATCTTGCTGTATCGGAAATATTTTCTACGAGTTGATTCATGAATTGAAGGTAAAAAATTATTATGAGTAGGGCTGAGTTGCTACTATTAAGCTTTCGTTGCGACGTACATGCCTACACAATATGCCTAAAGAACGTACACGAATCATCTTAAAATAAATGAAACAAACGTCGCACCTCTAGAAGTTAATGTAGCTGTAAAATTATCTATCGTAACGTTGGTCATCATTGTTTGCAAATTTTGACTGACGTTTTCGATAAGACTATTAATTTCTAAATCATTTAAGTGGTCTTTAAGATAATCATATTCCCAGCTTGGTAACAGGGTTCTAAAGAAACTTAGAAAAGTACTCGTTCGAATTTGGGACACTTCAGGTCTGAATGTTTTTGGAGATTTAAAAAACCTTAATAAAAAAATATGACTTTCGTTCAACTGCTCAAGAATTCGCATTTGATTTTCGAGATCGTCGTAAGTATAATTAGGAGATAAAATACCCGTTAATAAAATATTTTTGAAGGCATTGCGCTTTTCCTCAGATCTTTCATTTGCAATTTTGATTGTAGTAGCTTCAAAAACATCTAAGAAATCAACTTTAGAAATGAATTCAGAATTAATTCGCTCTTTGTTCTCACTTATTTCATCTTTTAAAGCTTGTAAAAAGTCATTAACCCTTTGTTCCTTCCTATCAGCTAATATATCGCTTAAAATAGATCCAATTGCCCCACCAATTCCTGGAATAAACGATATAAGAGCTTTGATGGTGCCTTCAATTACAAATTGGTTATCTTTTTTATCCATGCTGTTATTTTGCTTCGTTGTGGGCCATTGGGATAATTGCGCCCAACTCGCAGGTTTCTGCAAATTGTTGTTCCAAATCTAATTAAGAAAAGAACAATTGAGAAATGAAATCATGATAAAAAAGTGTCCCATAGGGACACTTGGTGGGTAGTAGTAAAAATCATCAAAATGTATCAGCGTTCCGTAGGAACGCATTGTGCTAAATTTTCGAATTTCGATTTGCACCAAACGTTCCGATGGAACGTTATGGCCATTCACGATTGTTAAACTACCCATCAAATGTTCCTGCGGAACATTCTTAGCAGTTACGTAATGTCATCTCGTTATTTTATTCTGCTGTCAACAATTGTTCAAAGAAAGCGCCAATATTATTTTTTCTATCTACAAAATGAAGTTCAAGCATCCAATGTCTTTTGTTTCCGTGTTTGTCTAATTGAAGAATATTAGTATGATTATCCGGGTGTACATCTAAACAGAGATCATTAGGATCATCAGGTTGTTCATGAGGATAACGACCGAGAATATGACCAGCTATTGCATTTCCAAATTCATAGCCATAACGTTTTGTAAGGTCGTTCACATAATTAAAATATCCGGCGCCAGTAAGATCGGTTTGTTTAAAATACCAGGCATTCGCTTCGTGCCATGCAGCTTCTACGTCTTTTTTTATTTTTAGTTTTAAAGGATCGTTACCTAAAACATATGTTCTTCCAAGATCTGCTTCCCAATCTTCAAAAACGGGATGAAAATCGAAGAACAAGATGTCACCCTTTTGTATAATAAGGTTTGGTGGATCTGCTATGTATGGTTGTAAGGTATTGATGCCTGTTCTTACAATTTTTTTGCCCCAATGAATTTCTGTACCAAAATCTTCCTTGGCAATCTTTACTATTTCATCGGAGAGTTCTTTCTCAGATTTGCCGGCAACTATTGATCCTCTTTTTTCTACAGTGTCAAATAATTCTTTTGCTTTTTGTTCAGCAAGGATTAGTCTTTGTCTTGTTTCGTTCATAATTTTTTTATTAAATCAAAGGAAACTGTTTGAAATGACCACTAACTACCGCTTTTCGCTGCTCGAACTTATAGCTTTGGAAATACAACAAGGTGAATAGAATTACAGAAAGTATAAGAGTGCCCTTCGTCTCGCTCTGGGTAAACTATGCAACGAAAGTTTAATAGTAGCAATGCAGATGGGCTCATAATAACCTTCAACTTTCAACTGGCAACTTTCAACTATATTTGCGCCCTATGACAATCGAAAAATTGAATGATATGCGGTCCCGCATTGCCGGGGTAAGGAGGTTTCTTTGACGTCGATAACCGCCTTGATAAGATCCAAAATGATAAGCAACTTTCACTAAGTCCCGGTTTTTGGAATGATAATGCCCGTGCGACTTCCATCATGAAGGAAATAAAAGTGAATGAATACTGGGTTGACCTGTATAACCAAACAGGATCGGCAGTGGAAGATTTTGCCGTATTGTTTGAATTCTGGAAAGCTGGTGATGCAACAGAAGAAGAAACAAAAGTTGCGTATGATAAAGCATTAACAATGCTTGATGATGCAGAATTCAAAGCAACG
>VBAS01000315.1 GCA_005882975.1 Bacteroidota bacterium
AGCATCCAAACCAACTTTTGCATCTTCTTTCAAAACCATAATGCCCGCATGCGATGTACCTAACCCAACTTCATCTTCGGCGCAGATCATTCCATAGCTTTCTACATTCCTGATCTTTGCAATTTTCATTGTGAGTGGTTCATTATTTACCGGGTAAATAGTTGTTCCCACTTTTGCAACTATAACTTTTTGACCAGCCTCAACATTTGGCGCCCCGCAAACAATTTGCAAAGGCTCTCCATTTCCTACACTAACTTTTGTAAGTGTGAGTTTGTCTGCATTCGGATGTTTTTCGGTTGAAAGAACTTCACCAATAACAAGGCCTTTTAATCCACCTTTTATTTCTTCAAACTTTTCAAAACTCTCTACTTCCAATCCTATAGAAGTGAGAATACGAGCCAATCTTTCGGGTTCGACCGTAACAGGTAAATATTCACTTAGCCATTTATATGAGATAGTCATGTATGCAATTTCTTTTCTGGTGCGGACAAAGATAATTGATTGAAGTCACAAGAAATTTTTACACGATTGGGTATAATTTTTATATAAATGCCAAAATATTTTTTCTAAATTACACATGGTGTTTATAAAAGTGATGTGGAAAAGCTTGTGAAGTTTTCGTTAGGAAAGAAAAGTTTTTTTTGTCTGCATTAGACTTTTATATTCGCCTTCTGACTGAGGGATAACGTTTCGGACTAAACCAACTAAATCAGTAAAATAAGGCTGGAAAAACTAACCCAAAAGTCATTGGTGTGAAATCAATGGTTTAAATTTTTATCGCCCTAATTCAACGATGGAACTTACTAATCTCAACAAGGATCGCAAACAAAGAAGAAAGACAACATCCGACCTAAGCAGTTTAGTTTATGGTAAAATACCACCACAGGCAAAAGATCTTGAAGAAGCAGTTCTCGGTGCGATAATGCTTGAAAAAAATGCATTTGATGTTGTTATTGAAATTTTAAAGCCCGAATGTTTTTATGTAGATGCACATCAACGCATCTATCGTGCTATGCAAGGGCTGGCGCAAAAGAACAAGCCTATCGATATTCTTACGGTTGTGGAAGAATTGAAGACCCGTGAAGAATTGGACATGGTAGGCGGACCTTATTATGTTACTAAACTTACAAATGCGGTTGTTTCCTCTGCGCATATTGAAACGCATGCAAGAATTATCCTCCAAAAGTTTATTCAAAGAGAACTGATACGTGTAAGCGGAGAAATCATTGGTGATGCATACGAGGATTCAACAGATGTTTTCGATCTGCTGGATGATGCGGAAAGTAAACTGTTTGAAATTACCAGTAATCACCTTCGCAAAAATTTTGATACCATTGATTCTGTTTTGGTAAAAACAATTCAGCGTATTGAAGACCTCCGTCATAAAAATGAGGATGTGTCTGGTGTGCCAAGTGGGTATGCCTCTCTTGACAGAATTACTTATGGCTGGCAGAATACTGACCTGATCATTCTTGCTGCAAGACCTTCTGTTGGTAAAACAGCATTTGCATTGAACCTGGCAAGAAATGCGGCATTACATGCAAGCAAGCCAACACCGATCGCTTTCTTCTCTTTGGAAATGAGTGCGGGCCAATTGGTGCAGAGGATCCTTTCTGCTGAAAGTGAGATATGGCTGGAGAAAATTGCCCGTGGTAAATTGGAAGAGCATGAAATGAAGCAATTATATGCACGTGGAATTCAACGTTTAGCAAAAGCGCCAATTTTTATTGATGATACTCCTGCATTGAACATTTTTGAATTAAGAGCAAAATGCCGTCGATTAAAAAATAAACACAATATTGGATTAGTACTGATCGATTACCTGCAGTTGATGAGTGGAACAAGTGATAATAAAAATTCCAATCGTGAACAGGAGATCAGTAATATTTCAAGAAACCTGAAAGCATTAGCGAAGGAATTGAATATTCCGATCGTTGCGCTTTCACAGTTAAGTCGTGAAGTAGAGAAAAGAAAAGAAGGAGCAAAGATCCCGCAACTGAGTGACTTGCGTGAATCTGGAGCTATAGAACAAGATGCTGATATGGTTATGTTCCTTTATCGTCCCGAGTATTATGATATAACTGCCAATGAAATGGGGGAAAGTAATAAAGGTGAAACTCACATAAGAATTGCAAAGCATAGAAATGGCTCATTGGATACTATAAAGCTGAAAGCACTTTTACATATACAAAAGTTTGTAGAAGATGATGGAAGTGGAATGGGCGGACTTGGTTTGCCAACAGGAAGCTGGAAGCCTGTACCTGATGATGGTGCGGGAAGTGGAGATGCGAAGTTATTTATACAAGCAGGCAGCAAAATGAATGATCTTCCGTATAATGAAGATGAAGAAACGCCATTCTGAGGCCCCTCCAACCTCCCCAAAGGGGAGGCTTTTGACAAAGCAAATAATTTGAAGCTTTCTTACTGAAGGCTTTTTTTATTTTTACAACCATGACACATCCTTTTTTTTATATCCACGAGTATAATGATTCACAAAAGGAAATTGTTTTAGATGAAGATACATCAAGGCATGTAGTGCAGGTTTTAAGGATGAAGGAAGGAGAGAAGTTGAATCTATCTGACGGTAAAGGAAGTTTGATTATTGCTGAAGTTATTGATGCTCATAAAAAACATTCTTCAGTAAAGATCATCGACTCACAACTCACAACTCACGGCTCCCGAAAAGTTACTATCGCAATCTCTCTATTAAAAAACACCAGCCGTTTCGAATGGTTTTTGGAAAAAGCAACTGAGATTGGTGTATCAGAGATGATTCCATTAATATGTGAAAGAACAGAAAGACAAAAATTTCGGTACGATAGAATGAAGGGAATTTGTATCAGCGCAATGTTGCAATCACAACAAACCTGGTTGCCGGTACTGCACGAACCAAAACAATTTAACCATTTAGCAATTGAGCACTTTGAGAATTATCAAAAGTTCATTGCCCATTGTGAAGAGTCAGGTCAGAAAAATAACCTTTCAACTTTTCAACCATTCGATCATTCGATGATCCTCATTGGCCCTGAAGGAGATTTTACAAAAGATGAAATAGAACTTGCCCTTGAAAATAACTTTGTGCCCGTGTCACTTGGTGAAACAAGATTGAGAACTGAAACTGCAGGCGTTGTATCAGCAAGCTTACTTCGCCAAATCTGATTCATTTTTTTCTACAGCCCTCCACACCGGTTCATTTAATTGTACCACACGCCTACGTTTCTTTGCAGCACGGCTACGCATGGTCATATTCAGCATTTCAACACCAAAAGAAAAGGCCATGCCGAAATAAATATAATTTTTTAAATGAAGTTTTTCTGCTTGCTCATGATCCCACCCTTCAATAACAAGACTTAGCCCGATCATTACCAAAAATGAAAGAGCCAGCATTTTTATAGTTGGATGTTTATGCACAAAGGAAGAAATAGCCGGACTGAACAAGAACATTATGATCATTGCAACAACTACTGCTGCGATCATGATCTCAACATGTTTGGCAGTGCCGCCAGCGGTTATCACACTGTCAAAAGAGAACACCGCATCGATGATCATTATCTGTGTAATAGCTTGTGCAAGTGAAATCCCCTTTTGTTTTTGCGATTCAACATTTGGGTCCTCACCTTCAAGCTTGCCATGGATCTCTTTTACTGATTTGTAAATGAGAAACAAACCACCTCCTAACATGACAATACTTGCAAGGTCAAATCCTTTTCCAAACCATTCTTCAGGAATAATAAATTTTCCACGTTGCGATAAAAGCCAACCTAGTCCCATCAGCAATAAACTTCTTGAAATTATTCCCGTGATCATCCATAAACGCCTGGCTCTTTGTTGCTGGCTCTTGTCACTGAGCCTGTTCATGATAATACTGACGAAGATCACATTATCAATGCCCAAAACAACTTCAAGAATTGCAAGTATTAAAAAACTTATTATACTTTCGGATGTAAAAAGATGTCCCATATTTTTATTTAATAGGCAATTGACAATAGACAATAAGCAATTGTCGATTGCCTGTTGTCTATTGTTTATTTTTCACTTAAAGTCTTGCAAATATTCTTAACTATCCCGGGTCCTTCATAAATAAAACCTGTCCATTTGCATCTGCGCCGGTAAAAATTCCACCACTTGCAATGATGGGGATCTCGCCTTTTGTTTTTTCATAAATATATTTTACAACTTCTGTTGATCTTTTTTGCAAGGGTTTTCCACTTAACCCACCGGTTTCCAGTGTCCCGATCCTTAGATCATGTTCCAATCCTTCACGATCAATGGTTGTGTTTGTTGCAACAAGGCCGTCTAATTGGATTTCCAATGCAAGCTCGGCTACATCATTCAATTGTTCTTTTGTAAGATCGGGTGCGATTTTTAATAAGATGGGCTTCGCAACCGCTTTGCCATTATTGATCATTTGCAAATGCCGGAGAATTTTTCTCAATGATTCTTTTTCCTGGAGCTCTCTTAAGCCGGGTGTATTTGGAGAACTCACATTCACGACAAAATAATCAACATAGTAATGCAGTTCTTTAAAGCAAATTTCATAATCTTTCCAGGCATCTTCATTAGGTGTGATCTTATTCTTTCCAATATTGCCACCGATAATGAGTCGCTGGCTGTTGACGGTTGACTGCTGACTATTGACTTTTGATTGCCATTGACGCAGTCTTTCTGCGATTACTTTCACCCCATCATTATTAAATCCCATTCGATTGATAAGTGCCTTATCCTTTGGTAATCGAAAAAGTCTTGGTTTGTCATTACCGACTTGTGGTAATGGTGTTACTGTTCCTATTTCAACGAAACCAAACCCAAGTGTTTCCAGCTCTCTTAGATATTTTGCGTTCTTATCAAAGCCTGCACCGAGACCAACAGGGTTCTTAAATTTTAGATTTAAGATTTCAGATTTAAGATTTTCGTTTGTGCTTGGAGAGAAAATTGTAGCGAACAGCTTTCTCAAAAAACTGATACTACAAAGCAACCGAAGGCAATTCATCGAAAAATAATGAATCCATTCTGTTGGAAAAAGGAATAATATAGAACGAAGTATCTTATACATACAATCAATGCGAAGATATGAACCGAATTTTTAGGGGATATAGCAAATACTTTAACTTTGATCACTGAAGGTTGCATAAACAACTTTTCGTAAATTTGAGTGTTACCACGCAAGAAAAGGAGATGAACAGAATTAATGCAGCACAAGTGAGTGACACAACAAAAGCTTAATAGAATTACAATAGCCAGTCAAAAAAATAAAAACATTTCTTTATGCAAGAAGCATATATAGTAGCAGGATACAGAACCGCAGTTGGTAAAGCAAAACGTGGTGGATTTCGTTTTTATCGTCCGGATGACCTGGCGGTGGATGTAATAAAAGGATTGATGGCAAGTGTGCCGCAATTGGAAGCAAAAAGAGTGGATGACGTTATTGTTGGAAACGCAGTGCCTGAAGCTGAACAAGGTTTACAATTCGGTCGCATTATTTCCGCAAGAGCATTGGGTATTGATGTGCCGGGTGTAACGGTGAATCGTTATTGCGCATCAGGATTGGAAACAATTGCGATCGCTACAGCAAAGATCAGAATGGGAATGGCGGATTGTATCATTGCAGGTGGTACGGAAAGCATGAGCCTGGTACCGACAGCTGGTTGGAAAACTGTTCCTGCCTATTCAATTGTTAAAGACGAACCAGACTATTATTTAAGCATGGGATTGACTGCAGAAGCAGTAGCAAAAGAATTTAATGTGAGTCGTGAAGCACAGGATGAATTTTCTTATAACTCGCATCAGAAAGCGATCAATGCAATTAAGAACGGATATTTTAAGAATGGGATCCTTCCAATTGCTGTCGAAGAAGTTTATTTGGATGAAAAGGGTAAAAAGCAAAAAAGAATATATTCTGTAGAAACAGATGAAGGCCCCCGTGCGGATACTTCAATTGAAGCATTGGCAAAATTAAAACCTGCTTTTGCTGCGAATGGTTGTGTGACTGCCGGTAATTCATCACAAACAAGCGATGGCGCTGCATTTGTAATTGTAATGGGGGAGAAGATGATGAATGAACTTGGTTTAAAACCTATCGGGAGATTGGTTGGTTCTGCAGTAGCAGGTGTTCATCCCCGTATTATGGGTATCGGGCCAGTGGCTGCTATTCCAAAAGTGTTGAAACAAACCGGAATGAATCTTTCACAACTCGACCTGATAGAATTGAATGAAGCTTTTGCATCGCAATCGATCGCTGTTATTCGTGAAGCAGGTCTTGATCCTTCTAAAGTAAATATAAATGGAGGTGCAATTGCATTGGGCCATCCATTGGGTTGTACTGGCTGCAAGCTCACTATTCAGAATTTGAATGACATGAAACGGCTCAATAAGAAATACGGTATGGTGACTGCTTGTGTCGGTGGGGGGCAGGGCATAGCAGGGATTATTGAAAATATTAATTAGGTACCGGCGGTGTTATTACTTTAAACTCTGTATAGACTTGCACGTGGTGCAGCGAATTGTTCACCCCTACATTATTCAACAATTGGAAAATTAATAGCAGCCCGGGCAGCTTTTGTTCCTGAGTTTAATATTTCTGTTCTGCACTAAAATTTCTCCATTTATATTTCGTTGAAGTAAAACCCGTACATACTAACTCAATAGTTACGTAAATTTATAAGAACAAATAATTTCCAATTAATATAAAGTTTTAGTGTATCTGCCAGCAACCTTTTTTTGCAGATACGAGATATAGAAATAGAATGATTATTATTGAACAACTATATATAACATTGAAAGGGCAAACAATATCTGTTAAATTTTAAAAATCAATTTATGAAAGCAAAATCATCTTTAACTCTCCTGGCTTCATTAGTAGCAATTACATTTATATTTACTCAATGTCAAAAAGGGGATGTTGGGCCCGCCGGTGCAGCGGGTCCTGCTGGTCCTGCCGGACCTGCTGGCTCTACGGGTCCTAAAGGAGATACTGGGACTGCCAATGTTATCTATTCTCCA
>VBAS01000048.1 GCA_005882975.1 Bacteroidota bacterium
AACCTCGTGGGTAGTATTGATGATGCAATTGAAAAAGGAAAGAAAATGATGGCGGCAGCGCAGGGATAATAATTAGTTTAAAGTTTATAGTTTGTGGTTTTTAGTTAACTGCAAACTGCAAACTACAAACCACAAACGATGAATTTAGAGATATTAACTCCTGAGAAAAAACTTTATTCTGGCGAAGTGTATGGCGTGCAAATGCCGGGAATAAGCGGAAGTTTTGAAGTGCTGGAAAAACATGCGCCGTTAATAAGTGCATTGAAACCTGGTCGCTTGAAAATTTTAAAAGACAAACAAAATCATTTAGCAAACTTTGACATACAAGCTGGTTTTGTCGAAGTGTTGAATAATAAAGTAACAGTATTGGTTGAAGGCGCTATTGCTGTTGAATAAAATAATTTGTGGAAAACCCTTTACTGATTTTTATCAGGACTGTGTTCCGGGATTGTGAAAACAAGTAGGGTTTTTTGTTATTTCTGTTCTTGTGCTCTTCTTTTCAATTCTTCCTCCACATACCCAAACGCTTTCTTCATCATCTCCGTTTTTCTGAATTCATATTTGGTTCTGATCTGTTCTTCTTCATTTGCTACAATACCGAACATCGCATCAATAGCTCTTGCAGCAATAAAACCTGTTAGACTTGTTTCAAGTGGTTTATTTATAAATGGGATTTTATTATAGACATTTACTATTTGACTCCAGTCTTTGTTGGCGCCTTCAACATTAATAGTACTGTCAACAATTGGGCGGAATGCTACCATTAATTCCGGCGACATTGTCATTTTAAAATATTCTGTAGCGGCATGTGTATTATCCGTAACTAAAATGTTTACAGCATTCTTTATACTCATTTCTTTTACTGATTGGAGAAAAATCGGTTTTGCTGCTCTTACGGCAGATGAAGTTGCTCGTGTAAATTTTCCTGTTACCTGGTCAACCATTTTATCCAATCCAAGATCATGAAGGGTCTTTTCAATTTTGGCAGCGTCGCCGGGAAAGGCAAATCTTACTAAGCGATTTCCATTTGGATCGGCAAATGCATCAAAACTTTTAAATAAACCCTGTGTCAACGCATCTTTTAACCCAACTGCCATTTCATATTCTGATGGCACGAGTATCAATGCCATTTTTTTCAATGTATCGCATGATGCAAGTATTATTAAAAAACTAAATGCTATGGCTAGTATTCTTTTCATATAACTATCTTTATTGAAGTTAATTTAATTTATGAAAGTCTTTAATCTCATCTTTTGTCTTGTCTTTATCTTTTTTGCCGCATTACAATATAATGATCCGGATCCTTATGTATGGATGCCTATATACATGTATAGTGCCATACTATGTTGGCTTGCTTTCCGAAATAAATTTTATCCCAAAGCATATCTAATAGGAATTGTCATTTATGCTGTATATGCAGTTGGTTTATTTTTTTGGAAAAATGGAGTTTGGGATTGGGCAACTCAACATCATGGAGAAGATATAGCATCAACCATGAAAGCAGAAAAGCCATGGATCGAAGAAACAAGAGAATTTTTTGGTCTGGTAATTTTGATTGTTGTGTTATTAATAGACTATTTCTATGCAAAGAAAGGAGCTCACAGATTTCACTGATGTACACAGAAATTTTATCTGTGAAAATCCGTGTCATCTGTGAGACATAAAATCATTCTTTATAATCGATCCGCGATAATTCTGAATCTTTATTCTTGCTAAACCAGCCAAGTCCATATTCAAGTATATAAAGATGTCCGTCGGGTCCAAGTTCCATATCAACAGGTGCTGCGAATTTTGTTCCTTCCATAAATGGTTCCATTTTATAAAAATCACCATTCGGTTGTAATGAAACTGCCCTGATAATATTTCTCATCCATTCATAAATGAAAAGTTTTCCATTATAATAATCAGGTAAACCGTTTTTACCAGGATAGAGATCTGAATAATAAACGGGCCCAGCCATTGCAGTTCTTCCGCCTGTTCCCATTTGTGGAAAATCAGGGGAGATACCATAAGGATACCAGATAAATGGTGGAGAAACTGCTGGCAACTCTTTTATGCCGGTATTATTTTTTGAATCATTAATTGGTTTTGCCGGATCAAATGAAGGGCCACTCTTCCCGGTATAATAATCATAAGAACGATAAGGATAATTTTTACCGATAAATAAAGGCCAGCCAAAGTAACCAGCTTTTCGTGCCTGGTTCAATTCATCATATCCTTTCGATCCTCTTGTATCCAAACTGTCTTTATCTGAATCGGGTCCAACATCACCCCAATACACATAATTATTTTTTGGATCCACTGATAAACGATATGCATTTCTTGTTCCCATTGCATATATCTCCGGTCTTGTTTGCGCTTGACCTTTTGCAAATAAGTTTCCATCTGGAATACTATACGTGCCATCCTCATTTACTTTGATCCGAATTATTTTTCCACGCAGGTCATTGCTATTCGATGCACTTCTTCTTGCGTCATATTGTTCAAAACCTTTCCGGTTATCTAATGGAGCAAAACCATGATTGGCTATTGGCTGCTTAGGGGCATCAAAAGGAGTGGAGTTATCACCGGTTGATAAATATAAGTTTCCATCACCGCCAAATGCAACAGAACCACCAGTATGACAACATATTTCTCTTTGAGAATAAAATTGGAGAACAATTTTTTCAGATGACAGATCTATCTTATCATCTTTCAATGTAAATCTTGACAAACGATTAACCGAGGTGTCGATCGGCGAATAAAAAATATATACCCAGTTATTCTTTGCAAAATTTGGATCCTTACAAATACCTAAAAGGCCTTCTTCTGCATTTACAGTGCTATCAATTTTTGTTTTCCAGTAAACATCCAACTTGCCAGCAGATTTAAGTTGTTTTGTATCATTTTTATAGATCGCAATGTCTCCGCGGCGCTGTACTATCAATACATCAAGATTAGGAAGAATGGTCATTTCTGTTGGCTCAAAGAATTCTCCAACGGAAAGCTGTGTCTTAGTAAATGATTTCGGATCAGGCGGAAATTGAGTTTTTACTTTTGAATAATCTTTTTTGTTTTCACCAATAGCATATTGAATGCCGCCCAAAATATGCTTGAGATAATTTGAATCAACATAAGATTCTTCAGTATGACCAAACTCAGTATAGAAAGCACGACCACCATCATAATCGTGATACCAGGCCATAGGATGATCATCTCCCATCTTTCCACCTTCATAACTTTTCTCATCGATCTTTGCTAATACATGTACATCCTTATTCAGGTTTTTGAAATTATACCATTCGTCAAATCTTTCCCATGTATCAGGTAGGTGTGCAGTTGATAGATGACTTTTATCAACTACAATGATCTTTGCATTCTGTTGTTTAGGATGACTGTCAAAACTTCCGCCAACAAGTTTTACATACCATGTCCAGTCATATTCAGTATCGGTAGCGGAATGAATGCCCACAAAACCACCACCCGCTTGTATAAATCTTTCAAAAGCGGCTTCTTGTTTATAACCAAGGATATTACCTGTAGTATTTAAAAAAACTATCGCGGCATATTTTTTCAAATTATCTTCAGTGAAAGCTAAAGAATCTTCGGTAACATCAACATCAAAATCATTTTCCTTCCCCAATTTTTGAATAGCAGTTTTGCCATTAGGAATAGAACTGTGATGAAATCCATTTGTTTTGGAAAACACCAGGATTCTTTTACCGCTTTTGGAGCCGGTGGCTTCATCTTTACATGCAGAAAACAGAATACAGCTGAGTATACTAAAGAGTATAAATTTTTTTTTCATTTTACAGGCATTAAATGTGAAAAGGGAATTAAATATAAACGCAAAAAATGAAACAAAGCGAAACGAATTAATTTAATTGCGGATCGATCGGAAAATTGATCATCATTTCATAATCGCCGCCCAATTGTTTCAATGCATCTTTCCATATTTCTTCATGCTTTTTATGGAAAACAAGTTTTCTTATTGCTTTTACCGTAAGCCATGATTTACCGGTCAATTCTTCATTGAGTTGTCCTTCGCCCCAACCGGAATATCCAATAAAGAACCTGATCTTATTTTCATCAATTGCATTTTTTTTGATCATTTGTAATACGATATCAAAATCACCACCCCAGTACACTCCCTTTATTACTTCCACTGACCCGGGAATTTCTTCGGGGTATTGATGGAGAAAATGCAATGTATCAGTTTGTACAGGACCACCATAATAAACTGGTAATTTATAACCTTCAAGTTCGGGAACGATCTGGTCGATCGTGTTTTCATATTTACGATTCAAAACAAAACCAAAGCTTCCCTGTTGCTGGTGCTCGCAAAGAAAAACCACCGTTCTCATAAAATTCGGGTCTTTAAGAAAAGGATCGGAAATGAGTAATATGCCTGCTGCCGGTTCAATCATATACCTAATTTAAGATGAAATTTTATTTTTATAAAAGTTATCTTACTCCCGCTATAAACCTCTGTTAAAATAACAACGGATGAAAAAAGTAGGGTGGCAAAAGAATGTTTGAGGTATTATCTTTGCCCGACTGCTTAAAACTGCCATCTTGTAAATGTGAAAAAGACCTTTCCGATAATTATCGCCTTAATACTTGTGTCACTCATCGGCATTATTTTGATCCAGATATCATGGATCAAGAATATGATCGTGGTTGAGGAAAAACAATTCAGCGAAAAAGTAATTAGTGCCACACGAATCGTCGGCGCAGAATTATCTGAGTATAAGGGGAACATGCTTTCGCAAAACAATTCAACATTTCCATGGAAGCAGGATCAGTTCACGTTAGATATGTTGCGCCCAACTACCGTGGCAAGCCGTTTTACTGCAGCACAGATCAATGATAAAATTAGAAAGGCATTTATTGCAAGCGACCTGGCAAAGATCAGGTTTGAATTTTCATTAGCATCTACGAATCCGTTTGGCGAGGTGACTTATTTTGAGAAGCAGTCCTCCAATTTTGGAAAGTTTTTCGAAGACAGTGCTATAAATGTTTCATGCATTTACCCGATCGAACCAATGAGTGGAAGTATTGCTGAAAATCCTTCTCCCCGTGAAATATTGTGGGTGATCGTTCCAAATAGCAGCGGTGTTGTATTAAAAGAATTGAGGTGGAGGATCGTCATCGCAGGTTTATTTACGCTTATCATTTTTGCTGCTTTTTATCTCACCGTAAACACAATGCTGCGTCAGAAGAAACTTAGTGAGATAAAAAATGATTTTATCAATAACATGACGCATGAATTTAAAACTCCATTAGCTACTATTTCGCTTGCTGTAGATGCTATGAAGAATGATAAAGTAATTGGCGATAAAGAAAAGATGAATTATTTCAGCAGTATCATCAAGGAAGAAAATCAAAGGATGAACCGGCAGGTGGAAACGATATTAAAGGCTGCGTTGCTTGATAAGCAGGAAGTGAACCTGATGCTGAAGCCGACACATGTGCATGATGTAATAAAAGATATTGCTGATAATTTCACTTTGCAGCTCAATGATAAAAATGGTAAAGTAGAAATGGACCTGGAGGCAACAAATGATCTTATCGATGCAGATGAAGTTCACTTTCCCAACCTCATAAATAATCTCATCGATAATTCAGTGAAGTATGCAAAAGAAGATGTGCCGCCTGAGATCAAGATCAGTACAGCCGCTAATGGAAAAAATATGACCATAAGGCTTGAAGACAATGGCATAGGCATGGCTAAAGAAACCGTAAAAAGAATTTTTGAAAAGTTTTACCGGGCACATACCGGCAATGTTCATAATGTAAAAGGATTTGGTCTTGGCCTTAGTTATGTAAAAACAATGGTCGATGCCCACGGTGGAAATATTAAAGTTGATAGTATGCCGGGTAAAGGAAGCACTTTCACACTGGAGTTACCATTAAGAAAGAATTAGGAATTTCTCCATAATAAACTTCCATCTCCATAACTCAGGAAGCGAAAATTATTTCCTAAGGCATAGTCATAAACGTTTTTCCAGGTTTTCCCAATAAATGCTGCAACAAGTAAGAGTAATGTTGATTGCGGCTGATGAAAATTTGTGATCAACCCATTTACAATTTTAAACTGATAGCCTGGTGCAATAATGATCTGTGTTCTGCCAGTTAAATTATCAATGGCTTTTTCATTCATCCATTTTATCAAATTTTCTAATGCTTCTTTTGTTGAGATCATTTTTTCTTTATGATCATAAACTTCCCACTGTGTGATTTCCATGGGCTGTTGACTGTTGACTGTCGACTGCTTCACCCCCAGCCAATATAAGCTCTCCAATGTTCTTAATGAAGTAGTTCCAACTGCAACAATATTTTTATCAAGATGAGTAATTAAATTTTGAATCAATAATCTCGAAACTGTAAAATATTCTGCATGCATCTCATGATCTTTCATCACTTCTGTTTTCACTGGTTTAAATGTTCCGGCACCCACATGAAGTGTTACAAAATCTTTTTGAATATTTTTTTCTTTTAATTTTTTGAAAACAGTTTCTGTAAAATGCAAACCCGCAGTGGGTGCAGCTACCGACCCTTCGTAATGAGCATAAACCGTTTGATATCTTTCTGTATCACTGAACTCTGCTACTCTTTTAATATAAGGAGGAAGCGGAATTGCTCCGAACAGATGAAGCACTTCAGCAAAGCTTAATGACAGATCATTCCACGACAATTCAACAAGGAAGCTGTCAATTTCTTTTTCTATGTAACGTGTATTTAAAATGAGTTCATTTGAATTAAAAGTTATTTTCTTTTCAAGTACTTGACCATGCTTCCATTTTGATGCGCCTCCAATTAAACAATACCACAATACCTTTTCATGTTGGAGCATTGCAGTGGTAATATCCTTGTATTGCTCATGCGGTTCTAAACAAAAAATTTCAACTACTCCACCTGTTGGTTTTTGAAATAACAATCTTGCTTCAACAACTTTGGTATCATTAAAAACAAGTAATGCATCGGAAGGAATATGAACAGCGATATTCCTGTAAAGATCTTCTTCAATTTTTTCTTCATTGTAAATAAGAAGTTTTGAAGCATCACGTTCTGCCAATGGATATTTAGCGATCCTATCTTCAGGAAGAGAATAGGTAAAATCTTTTATTGAAAGTGTTTTTGGATCTGTCATAACACAACTAACTGTTGTATTTGATGAACTACGAAGTTATTTACGTTTTGCAAGAGGCACAACTAATTTCAATCCGCTCCATATATCACTTACTGCACAAACCTTTACATCAACAAGATCATTCTTCAATGCATAATTTCTTATTATATCTTCAGTAATATCGGTTTGAATTTTTGAAACCTTCTTATACCACGATACCCAAATGATCACCGTTGAATTCTTTTTGTATATACTTCTCAATGTCTTCATTTCAAATTCAAATTCTTTTACTGACTTTACAAATAGATGAATGAAGTCAGGTACTTCGTTACTCTTACATGATTGATCAGTGATATCAACTCCCAGTAATTTGTAATAATCATCCGGCTTATTAATGATCAAAACTTTCATCTCAGGTTTTATCCCAAGTTTTTTTATCAATGCCGTACCAGAATAACCAGTCGTAGCCATAGAATAAAGTTAACCGCTTTGTGTTTTGATGAAATTTCACAGTGAATCTCACACTATCCACAGCTTATCCACCGCAATTCACACCCAAATCACAGATATTTTGATTAACGAATTTCATCTTAGGGGCTAAACCCTTTACCAGAGCTAGTTTCACCCAATAAATTGTTGGGGAAAAAATAAAATCCATAAAATTTGGTTGTGAAGTGGGAAAATGTGTTATTTTGTGTTAATTATTTAAAATTGTTGCAATCTACTGATAATGATAGGCTTTCTCGGAGAATTCGAAGCGACGTTAGACGCCAAGGGGCGGTTTCTCTTACCGGCAGGGCTCAAAAAGCAAATGCCGGACGGGGAAGGAGATCTGTTTGTTATCAACAGGGGATTTGAACAATGCCTGGCTCTTTATACTATAAAAAGTTGGGAACCGCTCTTTGCAGAAATTAATAAGCTGAATGAATTTGATCCAAAGGCAAGACAGTTTCGTCGTCATTTTCTAAATGGCGCCACACATGTTGAACCTGATAGTGCTGGTCGTTTATTAATTCCGCCAAACCTGAAAGATCATGCGGGTCTGCAAAAAGATATAGTGCTTGTATCGGCAGTTAACAAAATCGAAATCTGGGATAGTAATAAGTACCATCAGCTCTTTGACTCATTCTCTGCGGATGATTTCAGCAGTCTTGCAAAGGATGTGATGGCGAAAGGCGATTCAGGAATTAGCAATTAGGAATTAGAAAAAGGGAAATCATGAAAAATGAAAAACCAAATTCTATCCCGCCCAAGGCGGGACCAAATTCCGACTATCATACACCGGTTCTTCTTAAAGAAACAGTGGATGGTTTGAAAATAGTTGCCGATGGAATTTATGTTGATTGCACTTTTGGCGGCGGCGGACATTCCAAAGCCATCCTTGAAAAGCTTGACAAAAATGGGAAGCTCATCGCATTCGACCAGGATGAAGACGCAAAACGCAATATTCCAAAAGATCCACGCATCATTTTCGTGCCGCATAATTTTCGTCATCTGCAACGATTTTTGAAACTGCATAATATTAATGTAGTTGATGGGATTCTTGCCGATCTGGGTGTCAGCAGTCACCAGTTTGATGAAGCCGAAAGAGGTTTCTCAACGAGACATGATGCGCCGCTCGATATGCGAATGGATCAGCGACAATCACTCACTGCTGCTGATGTAATAGCCAACTATAGCGAGCAGCAACTCCACAAAATATTTGAGCAGTACGGTGAAGTGACAAATTCAAAAACGCTGGCAAGAACGATCGTTGAATTGCGAAGTACACAATCGCTGAAATCAATTAATGCTTTTAAGCAAGCACTCCACGGAGTAGTGAAAGGAAATCCGAACAGGTACTTTGCCCAGGTATTCCAGGCGTTGAGGATCGAAGTAAATGACGAGCTCGGAGCATTAAAAGAAATGCTCCAACAAATTCCACCCTTGTTGAAACCGGGATGCCGGGCAGCCATCATTACGTTTCATTCTTTAGAAGATCGGTTGGTTAAAAACTTTTTTCGTCGCGGAACTTTTGAACAGACGGAAGAGAATCCTTTTATCATGAGTAAATCAGTGAATGAATTAAAAGTGATAACAAAGAAACCAATTGAAGCATCCGAAGAAGAAATGAAACAAAATCCAAGAGCAAGAAGCGCCAAGTTGAGAGTAGTAGAAAAAGTAATGATGGTATGATTTCGTGAATGATGAATTGTGAAAATTATTTTGGAGCCGGCGACAACAATTCTATTCAACTTCTGTTGCGACGCTCCGTTCAACCACAGTAGTTCTTATCAACACATAAAGGGTATTAAATCCAATTTCTTTGAAACTCCGTGCCATCCCGATAAGATCGGGATGGCACGGTTAAAACCGAAGAACTGAAAAACCGAATTGAATTTTTCATAACAACATGCAGGAACAAGAAAACATTAAAGAGCGGGAAATTAAACTTGACTGGAAGCGATGGTTGAATTATCAATCACTCGTAAAGCAAGTGCCTTTCTTTTTATTTCTAACAGTCTTAGCAGTTATATACATATATAATGGTCACTATGCGGATAAGACGATTCGCAACATTAACAAAACCGCGAAAGAGGTGAAAGAGCTGCAATGGGAATATAAAACTGTAAAAAGTGAAGTGATGTTTCAAAGCAAGCAAAGTGAATTAGTAAAAGCGGTAGAACCATTAGGATTAAAAGAATTGACAGAAGCACCGGTTGTGTTAAATATCGAAGAAGAAAAGAAAGCAAAGAATTGAATATGACTTGCTCGGGGCTTTAGCCCGGAGATAAAGATAAAAGAGAGTGTTCATTGTCCCCCGCGGACGGGGCCGGATGTACAAATAGAAACAAAGATCAAGATGGGGTGGACTAAGCTGAATAGAATTACAGAACGATGAAAGGATTGCGACGCAACGGAAGATCATAAGAGTTACTGAAGCTGGTATCATAAATAACAACTAAAGAATTCAGAAGAGTAGTGGAAGTAAAACGTGACATACTTTGGAGAGTGTACCTCAGTTTTATCGGCATCGTGGTGCTGAGCCTGTTGGTCCTCGGCAGAGCTTTCTATATTCAGCAGGTGCAGGGCAGTTATTGGCGCAGCATGAGCGACAGCCTTCACCAACGAATAGAAGAAATTGATGCCGGCCGGGGAACTATCTACAGCGAAGATGGACAAATGCTCAGTACTTCGCTTCCCACCTTTGATATCTACATTGATTTTATGGCTGATGGTCTTCGTGAGAAAAACGGAAAGCGTTTTAAAGAAAACATTGATTCATTCTCCAAAGCCCTGGCAAATTATTTCCACGATAAAACGGCTGCTGCGTATAAAACAGAATTGCAAACTGCTTACAAAAAGAAAGATCGTTACTATCCGCTGAAGAAGAAACTACAATTCGAGGATTATAAGATCTTCCGTGAATTTCCATTGGCACGGCAGGGAAGAAACAAGAGTGGTGTGATAGTAGAAGAAAATAGCAAACGTTTAATGCCTTATCAAACGTTGGCGACAAGGACGATCGGTTTGTCAAGAGAATATGTTGCAAGCAATGGAAAAGCAAAAAAACAAAATGTCGGTCTTGAAAAAAGCTATGACAGTTTATTAACTGGTCAAAAAGGTCAACGTCTTGTTCGCTTTATCGCTGGTGGTGTTCCGGTTCCTGTTGATGGTTACCAGGTGGAACCCGAAAATGGAAAAGATATTATTACAACACTTGATGTAAACATACAGGATATTGCTTCCACTGCTTTGATGAAAAAAATGATCGAAAGCGAATCGCAATATGGAACAGCGATCGTGATGGAAACAAAGACAGGAAAGATCAAGGCGATCGCAAATCTCGGCAGGCAGAAAGACGGAAGTTATTTTGAAGACGATAATTATGCATTGAGAGTTACCGAACCGGGATCAACAATAAAGCTTGCAACACTTTTATCTGTTCTTGAAAGTGGAAGTTCAAAGCTTGATGATATTGTGGAGGTAGGAAGTGCAGGTCAAATGGTGGTGGGTCCCAGAAATGTGAATGATGCTGAAAGAGCACCAAAACCTGTATTAACAGTTGAAGAATGTTTTGCTCATAGCTCTAATGTAGGCATGAGTAAAGTTGCATACAAAGCATTTGGGAATGATCCAAAGAAATTTAAAGAGTGGCTTCATAAATTTTACCTGGATGTAAGATCTCCAATTGATCTTACTGATGTACCAAGACCACAGCTTGCTTCATTTGAAAAAAATGCGGGTGGTACGATGAACATGATCACAATGAGTTTTGGTTATGCGATCCAGATTAGCCCATTACATACACTCACCCTATATAATGCGATTGCCAATGGTGGAAAGATGATGAAGCCTTATTTGGTTAACAGGGTTGTAAGGGATGGAATTCCTTATCGTGAATTTCAACCAACGGTTCTCGAAGAAAATTTTTGTAAGCCCTCGACTGTAAAAGCTGCAAAATCAAGTATGGAGATGGTGATAACGGAAGGAACAGGTAAGCCAGCTTTTAAAGACATGCCATTTCCAGTAGCAGGAAAAACAGGAACTGCACATGTTGCAGATGGTAATATTAAATATGGCGACATGGTTTACCAGGCATCCTTTGTTGGATATTTTCCTACGAATGATCCTGTGTATACATGCATAGTTGTTGTGCGTACAAAACCTCATGCTGCACTTCATTATGGCGGACAAATAGCAGCGCCGGTTTTCCGTGAGATAGCGATCAAGTTGTACGCAATGTATATCGAACAAAAAACTGGTCCCACGTACCAGGTAACAAAAGACAGTTTGAATTATTTCTATTCTGGTAAAAGCAGCGATATAAAAAATGTTTTTAAAACATTGACTGTTGGTTATAGTGATTCGGTGGGGCGATCAGATTGGGGAAATGTGATAGCAGATAATTACCAGCCGGTACTAAAAGAAATAAATGTTAGTAAAGCGGTAATGCCAAATATAAAAGGCATGGGATTGAAGGATGTTATTTACCTGTTGGAAAATATGGGGCTAAAAGTAAAAGCAAATGGACAAGGTAAAGTGATGGTTCAATCTATACAGGCAGGGTCTGCTTTGACCAAGGGGATGACTGTTTATGTTGAATTAGGATAAACATTTAACGTGAAGCTAAGTGATGTTTTATATAAAGTAAGTATCAGGTCGATAAATGGAAGCACGGATATAGATATAAAGGATGTTCAGATCGATTCGAGGAAAATAAAAAAAGGCTCTTTGTTTATTGCTGTGAAAGGTTCAGTTGCTGATGGTCATCTTTTTATTGATAAAGCAACTGAAGCTGGTGCTAGTATAATTGTGTGTGAAGTGTTGCCTGTTGAAAAAAAAGATGGTGTGGTGTATGTGCAGGTTGAAAACAGTGCAGAAGCTGCCGGATATATAGCAGCGAATTTTTTTGGTCAGCCTTCGGAAAAAATGAAGGTAGTGGGAGTGACAGGAACGAACGGTAAGACAACTATTGCGACATTATTATATAAGCTCTTTACATCATTGGGATATACATGCGGATTGTTAAGCACTGTGGAAAATCGTATCGGCGAAAAGATACTCGCTGCTACGCATACCACACCGGATGCTGTAAGCCTGAATGCTTTGCTGAAACAAATGGCTGATGAGGGATGTTCTCATGTTTTTATGGAGAACAGTTCTCATGCCATTCACCAGCATCGAAGTACAGGATTAAAGTTTGCCGGTGGCATTTTTAGCAACATCACTCATGATCATCTTGATTATCACAAAACATTCGACGAATACATCAAGGTGAAAAAATCTTTCTTCGATTCATTATCATCAGATGCGTTTGCTGTAAGTAATGCAGATGATAAAAGAGGAATGGTGATGCTGCAGAATACAAATGCTAAAAAGTATTTCTACAGTTTGAGAACGATGGCTGATTTCAAAGGAAAGATCCTTGATAACAGCCTGACAGGTTTAGTGATGAATGTGAATGATACCGAAGTTCATTTCAGGATGATCGGTGAGTTCAATGCATATAATCTTTTGGCGGTTTATGGAACTGCAATGT
>VBAS01000316.1 GCA_005882975.1 Bacteroidota bacterium
ACTAATACCTGATTTTAAAGGCGAGCAGGAAAATATCCAACGCATTATTGATGCAGCACCCGAAGTTGTTTCTCACAATATAGAAACAGTAGAACGATTAACAAGACAGGTTCGTATACAAGCCAAGTACTGGCGTAGTATGGAAGTAATAAAAATTTTAAAGCAAGGTGGCATGAGAACCAAGAGCGGCATTATGCTCGGTCTTGGTGAAGCAAGAGAGGAAGTGATACAAACTATGACCGACCTTCGTGATAATGGATGTGATGTAATAACTCTCGGACAATATCTCCAACCAACAAAAAAACATTTACCCGTTCATCGTTTTGTACATCCTGATGAATTTGCCGAGTATCGTGAGATCGGCTACAAACTTGGATTGGATTATGTAGAAAGCGGCCCGCTTGTCCGTTCATCTTATCACAGCGAAAGACATGTGTTTGCTGGATTGGGGAGGAAGGAATGGGAGAGTAAGATGTTAGTGAATCCTGCTGCGGCGGGATTTTTTATTCTTAAACATTTTTAATTTGCGTGAATGAAATCCTTCTCCGCAAAAATCTACATCATCGGCATCAATCCTTATGTATTACTTCCATCAGCATTATTAAAACATATTTTTCAAAAAGCAGGAAAAGATAAAGGTGCTATTCCTGTTCAATTAAAAATCGGCGACAAGGAATTTATTCAAAACCTGGTAAGGTATAGCGGCAAATGGAGATTGTATTTGAATGGTCCAATGCGAAAAGTAGCTGGTAAAGACGTTGGCGACACAATTGAAGTACAAATTGATTTTGATCCCAGGCCAAGAGTGACACCGATACATCCAAAACTTAAAAAAGCATTTAAAGAAAATTCCATAGCAAAAAAGGCATTTGAAAAACTCAGCCCTTCCCGTCAAAAAGAAATTCTGCGATATATAAATTCTTTAAAATCGGAAGAAAGCGTTGATAAAAATATCAAAAGAGCAATTGCTCATTTAGCCGGTAAGCAAAGCTTTGTTGGAAGGAAAAATCTTTAATCTTTAATTTTGATCATGCGAAAGATCGTTCTGCAACTTGCGGTTAGCCTCGATGGATACATTGAGGGGCCAAACGGGGAATTTGATTGGTGCTTTACTGACCAGGATTACGGTATGTCTGCGTTTTTTAAACGAGTTGATTCAACTTTCATGGGTCGCAAAACTTATGAATTGGTATTAGCAATGGAAAGTGAAGCGCCGCCCGGATTTCCAAAATTTAAAGAATATGTTTTTTCAAACACATTGGATGAAGTAAGAGAAGGAGCAGTGATTATAAATGGTGATATCAAAACTGAAGTGCAAAAAATTAAAAAGAAAAAGGGAAAAGATATCTGGCTTTTCGGTGGTGCTGATCTTATTTCTTCGCTAATGAATCTTCAGCTTGTTGATGAAATTATTTTGGCTGTACATCCTGTTGTTCTTGGAAAAGGCAAGGCTTTATTCAGTGAAATTAAAGAACGAACATGGTTGACGCTTACTGATCACAAAATTTATCCCAACGGTCTTGCCTTTCTTATGTATTCAGTAAAAAACTAGCTTCCCAATTAATATGTTTTAATTTATCTTCACTTCATGCGTCGTTTCACAATTATTTTTGCCTTATTTATTTTTTCAGTGAGCAGCATTGCACAGTCACGAACAAGTAAGTTCCTAAGTGATATTTTGGGTGCTGAAAAAGATAGCTTATTCCAATCAGTGATTCAACATCCGGAGATATATCGGTATCAAATAATTTATACACAGATCAACCGTGATAAAAATAATGTTCCTTCGTTCACTAATTATTATTTCAATTACGATTCGCTCCTATATTTTAATCCCGCTTCTACTGTAAAGATGCCATTGGCCTTTTTATCATTGGAAAAATTGAAGGGTCTAAAGCAAAAAGGCATCGACAAGTTTACGCCGATGCAATACGATAGCGGCTACTCACGCCAAACAATTTTGCACAAAGACAGTACTGCGGAAAATGGATTGCCATCTATTGCACAATTCATACGTAAAGCATTTTTAGTAAGCGATAATGACGCCTACACCCGCATGTACGAGTTTGTAGGACAGCAAACAACAAACCGAAGACTTCATGAAATGGGTTATCCCGATATGCGGATCACCCGTCGATTTATGCGAATGAATACTGATGAGAACAGGCATACAAATCCAATCCGATTTATTAAACCCGATGGCACTCTTATTTATTTTCAGCCACCTGCATACAATACCGATTCATTTGATTTCAGCCACATCAATAAAATGGGAAAGGCTTATATAAATGCGCAGGATAGTTTGATCAATGAGCCGATCGATTTTACCACAGCCAACAATGTGACTGTTTATCATCTTCAGCAACTACTCCAATCCGTTTTATTTCCCAATTCTGTTCCTGCGAATCGCCGCTTTCATTTGGAAAAAGCTGATTATGATTTTTTGTACCGTTATCTTTCACAGTATTCTTCAGAAACTGATTATCCAAAATATGATACGAGTCTTTATTACGATAGCTATGTAAAATTCTTTTTCAAGCAAGGAGGTCATAGCATTCCAGACTATATCCGTGTATTTAATAAAGTTGGCTGGGCATATGGATGCCTTACCGATGTATCTTATGTAGTTGATTTCAAAAATAAAGTTGAATTCATGCTTACTGCAACTATTTATGTAAATAGTGACAACGTACTCAATGATGACAAATATGATTATGACAATATCGGGTATCCCTTTATGTATAAATTAGGACAATGTGTTTATAATTATGAATTAAAAAGAAACAGAAAATATAAACCTGATCTTTCGAAATTCATTATTCATTATGAAAAAAGAAAGGAGGATGGTCGGCCTGCCTTAAAAGAAATTGATAACTGATGAAACAAAGACTTGCTCATATTGCCATTGTTGTGAATGATTATGATGAAGCAATAAAATTTTATACGGAAAAATTGCACTTTGATCTTATAGAGGATACACGGCTTTCTGAAACCAAGCGTTGGGTATTAGTGAAACCGAAAGGTGGAAATAGTTGCTGTTTGCTGCTTGCAAAAGCTGCAAATGAAGAGCAACGGAGCAGTGTCGGGAATCAAACCGGTGGGAGAGTGTTCTTGTTTCTTCACACAGATAACTTTGAAAGAGATTATCAAAATCTTTTAGATCATCAAATTGAAATTGTGAGACAACCACAGCGTGAGGAATATGGAACAGTCGCTGTTTTCAAAGACCTTTACGGAAATCTTTGGGATATGATCGAACCAGCTGCCAAATGACAAGCTATGACTTTTTATCGTGACGAAGTAACAAGACTAAGTAAAGTTTTATATCCTCATAATGATCTGACAAAACAGATCATGGAATCCAGGCATTATATTGATAAACATTTTTCAGAAGACATCAATCTTGATAAGATCGCTGGCAAAGCATTGGTTTCTAAATTTCATTTTATTCGTGTATTTAAAAGATATTATGGCCGTACTCCTAATCAATACCTGCAGGAAGTAAGAATAGAAATGGCTAAAAAGATATTACTTAAGAGAAAAAATATAGATGAGGTTTGTAATGAAATCGGATTTAAAAGCAAAACATCATTCATAAGCCTGTTCAAAAAAATGACCGGCATTACTCCATTAGCTTATCAGAATAAAAAGAGCAATTTTGAATAGCGATTATTCGGTTTCATTTATCATTTTTGCTGATGCATTTACCTTTTAAAATGTTTTATATGAAAATAAAATGGACCAGCGTTTTAGTTGATGACCAGAAAAAGGCATTGAAATTTTATACAGAGATACTTGGGTTTATAAAAAAGACAGATGTACCAATGGGAGAACACAGTTGGCTGACCGTGGTTTCAAAAGAAGAACCTGATGGAGCAGAGATTGTACTTGAGCCAATGGGGTTTGCTCCTGCAAAAATTTATCAGAAAGCTTTGAAGGATGCCGGGATACCATTAACTATGTTTCATGTTCCGAATGTTCAAAGCGAATATGAACGATTAGAAAAATTGGGAGTAAAATTTAGTATGAAGCCAACTCAAATGGGGCCAACAACCATTACTGTATTTG
>VBAS01000049.1 GCA_005882975.1 Bacteroidota bacterium
CCATCCACTTTTATTTCTTGAATTTTTACCGGCTTTGGTGCTTCTATCTTATCTCCATAAACTTTAAATTCCTTTAGTTCTTTTAGATCTATATTTTTTATGGCAACCTGGTAAAACAGGTCAAGCGCAGAGCTGAGTTTATAATATGTCCAGAGTTCATCAATATTATGTTGATTGAATGCCGCACCCATTCCTTCGATCTTTCGTTGCACGGTGTACTTCCCATCTTCTGCAATTTTCCTTTTTTCTTCTTTCAGTGCATCACGGATCCTTCCTTTTGCTTTTGAGGTAACAACAAAATTCAGCCAGTCTTCCGAAGGTTTTTGTTTGTTTGATGTAATGATCTCAACCTGGTCGCCGCTTCGCAGTTTATGACTTAATGGGACTAGTTTATGATTGACTTTTGCCCCAATAGTTTTTACGCCTATCGCACTGTGAATGGAGAATGCAAAATCAAGTGATGTAGAATTCACTGGCAACATCTTTACATCTCCTTTTGGCGTGTACACATAAATTTCTTCAGCAAGAAAACTTGTTTTGAAGTCCTGCAGAAAATCTACTGAGTCGGTATCCTGGTTGCCGATCACTTCACGAATTTGTTGAAACCATTTATCAAAACGATTCTCGTCAGCACTGCCTTCTTTATATTTCCAATGCGCCGCTAATCCTTTCTCAGCAATTTCATTCATTCGTTTTGTTCTTATCTGCACTTCTACCCATTTTCCCTGTGGACCCATTACTGTTGTATGTAAAGCTTCATAACCGTTGCTCTTGGGATTGCTTAACCAGTCTCTCAATCTTTCAGGGGCAGGAGTATACTCATCAGTGATGATCGAATAAACTTTCCAACAATCGCCTTTTTCATTTTCAGGAGTTGACTCAAGAATGATCCGGATGGCAAACAGGTCATACACTTCTTCAAAACTCACTCCCTTCTTTTTCATTTTGTTTTGAATGGAATGTATATGCTTTGGTCGTCCGTATATTTCAAATTTTAATTCAGCCTTATCCAGTTTATCTTTTAACGGCTTAATAAATTCATTGATGTACCTGCTTCTTTCTTTTTTTGTCTCCGCCAATTTCCTTGCGATCTCTTTATAAGCATCCGGTTCTAAATATTTCATCGCAAGATCTTCCATCTCTGTTTTAATATTATACAAACCCATGCGATGCGCAAGAGGCGCATATACATAAACCGTTTCGGAAGAAATTTTTAATTGCTTATCTGACTTCATATGATCAAGCGTACGCATATTATGAAGCCTATCGGCAAGCTTTATAAGAATGACCCGTGGATCATCAGTAAGTGTGAGCAATATCTTTTTAAAATTCTCTGCTTGTTGAGATGCATTCACATCAATAACATTGGAAATTTTTGTAAGCCCATCAACGATCCTTGCGATCTCATTCCCAAACTCTCTTTCAATATCTTCAAGACTTATATCTGTGTCTTCAACCGTATCATGTAAAAGTGAACAAATAGTAGAACGTACTCCAAGCCCGATTTCTTCCACGCAAATTCTTGCAACAGCGATAGGGTGAAGAATATATGGCTCCCCGCTTTTTCTGCGCATTGTTTTGTGGGCTTCAACAGCCATTTCAAAGGCAAGACGGATAAGCCGCTTATCTCCCGGTTTCAATTTCTCTTTTAATCCCCGCAATAAGGCACGGTATTCCCTAAGGATCAGTTTCTTTTCCTGTTCTTCATTCAAATTATATTTGGGTAACTGCGCAAGGGTATCCATGAACAGCGAATTTACTTAAAAACAGCCGTTTTTTCTGAGTGAAATCTGCTACATTTGCAGCCCCAAAAGTTAAGCTTCGAGTTATTAGCTTCGAGTTTCGAGAATAAAAGGATCGACGCTCACAACTAATAATTCGCAGCTGTTTTCTCCGGATGTGGTGAAATTGGTAGACACGTCAGACTTAGGATCTGATGCCGTAAGGTGTGGGGGTTCGAGTCCCTCCATCCGGACAGTTGAACTTCGAACAATGAATGATTGTACTGGCAAAATTCTTGTTCGAAGTTTATTTTAAATCTTGAAATATGGCTACAGTTACAAAAGAGAATATCGGTTTACTGAACGAAAAGATCACATTAAAACTGGAGAAAACCGATTACCTCCCTACGTTTGAAAAATCATTAAAGGATCATAGCAAGAAAGCCAACATTCCCGGGTTCAGAAAAGGAATGGTGCCTGCTGGCCTGATCAAAAAAATGTATGGTCCTTCTTTGTTTACTGATGAAGTGCTTCGTACAGTTGACAGGGAACTGATCAAATATCTTGAAGAAGAAAAGCTTGACATATTTGCCCAGCCACTACCGGTTGAAATGGACATTCGTCAACTTGATGTAAATAATCCGGCTGATTACACTTTCCATTTTGAAATAGGAATGAAACCTGATTTTGCTTTGGCAGATCTTTCAAAAGCAAACACTATCCGTTATAAAGTGAAGATCACTGATGAAATGATCAACAACGAGATCACCCGTCTGCAGAACCGCTATGGCAATATGAAAGATGAGAACACGGTGAACACGGAAGAGAATGTATTGAATGTGATCTTTTCTGAAGTGGACGAAAATGCAAATGAAATTGAAGGCGGGATCAAAAAAGATAATTCTCTATTGGTAAAATATTTTAAGGAAAGTTTTCGTGGTAATCTTATCGGGAAAACCATCAATGATTATGTTGTTACACAGCTTAATCTTGCTTTCGATGAAAAAGAACTTGATTTTATTTTAAGTGATCTTGGTCTTGAAAAAAATGATCCTGCTTCTTCACAAAAACATTTCAAAATACAGATCACAAAAATTGGTTTGCTTGAGAAAAAAGAATTGAATGAAGACTTCTTTAAGCAACTTTATCCAAATGATGAAGTAAAAACTGAGGCAGATTTCAGAAACAAGGTCAAAGAAGAAGTACAGGCATATTGGGATAACCAGGCAAAAGGTCAATTACAGCATATGGCTTATCATGAGCTATTGGATGGAACGACAATTGATTTTCCTGAATCTTTTTTGAAAAAATGGATGCAATCACAGGGAGAAGAAAAAAAGACAGAAGAAGAAGCTGAGAAAGAATTTCCCACTTTTAAGAACCAGTTAAAGTGGACATTGATCAGTGATAAAATTGCCAGAGAAAATAATATTGACGTAAAGCCTGAAGAACTCAAGGCTTTTGCGAAGCAACAATTATTCGGATATATGAATATGCCGATGGGAGGTGATGACCAACCCTGGGTAGATAATTATGTTGACAAAATGATGCAGGATCGCAAGTATATTGAGGATGCTTATAACCGTATACAAGGACAAAAGATCTTTGAGTGGGCTGAATCACAAGTGAAGCCGACTGAAAAAGAAATTGCGATGGAAGATTTTGTGAAAATGCAAGAGGAGCATCAGCATCACCACCATTAATAGAAAAGTATAAAAAGTATAAGGTAAAAGGTTAGCATTAGCTGACCTTTATTTTTTTATACACCATATATCTAAAAAATGTCAATTCGTCTTAATTCCAGTAATTCATGTCACTGATTTTGTGGTTTTGCCATTTGGACGGATATTTGATGAATCAGACCAATTGGCGATCATTGCCTTAATCTGCAAACAAAACGAAATGAGTTTTAATTCTGAATTTGAAAAGTATGCGGTAAAACACCGCGGTATTTCCAGCAATACACTTCATGGCTACGCAAGCCAACTGGTAACAGGTCTTACTCCTAACATCATTGAAGAACGCCCCATGAATGTAGCAGTAATGGATGTGTACAGCCGATTAATGATGGATCGTATCATCTTTCTTGGCTACCCGATAAATGATGAAGTGGCAAATATTGTTACAGCGCAATTATTGTTTCTTGATTCTACTGACAGAACAAGAGATATTAATATGTATATAAACAGTCCCGGTGGAAGTGTATATAGCGGCTTAGGTGTATATGATACGATGCAATATGTAACTCCTGATGTAGCTACTATATGTATTGGGGTGGCAGCCTCAATGGCTTCTGTGTTGTTGGCGGCAGGTACGAATGGTAAAAGAGCCGCTCTGAAACATGCAAGAGTAATGATGCATCAACCAAGCGGTGCAATTGGCGGACAGGCAAGCGATATTGAAATTACAGTTAATGAGATCAGGAAATTAAAATCAGAATTGTACGCTGTGATCAACTATCATTCGGGAAAAGATGTTAAACAGATCGAAGCAGATTTTGATCGTGATCGTTGGATGACAGCTCCTGAAGCAAAAGAATATGGATTGGTAGATGAAGTGTTGCTGATCAATCCGAGGAAACAGAAGAAGGACTAATGTGATAATGTGCTGATTTGCTAATGTGCTAATGAATGGCTGAATAGAACTATAGGTGTACAAGAGTGCGACGCAACGAAAGTTAAATAGAAATACAAATGCTGGTAACCTAAAACAAAAAACTATAAACGTCAAACTAATCATATGAACAGAAAGAATTTTCAATACAAAGGCTGGAAGATGGATGATGAACCGGAAGAAGATGAAAAAGAAAGAGAAGACAAGAGAGATGAGCTCCAGATGCTGAATAAAAAATTAGAACGCTATTTCTTTGATAGAAGAGAAGTTTACCTGTGGGGTGTGGTTGATGATAAATCCGCAAAAGAAGTGGTTTCTAAATTTCTCTTGCTGGAGGCTGATAAACCTGGGGAGGAAATAAAATTTTATATTAATAGCCCGGGTGGTGTGGTAACTAGTGGAATGGTAATGTATGATACGATGCGTATGATGAAGTCGCCGGTAAGTACTATTTGCATGGGCCTTGCTGCCTCCATGGGAAGTATTTTATTAAGTGGTGGAGTAAAAGGAAGACGTTTTATTTATCCGCATGGTGAAGTGATGATCCACCAGCCTTCGTTGGGAGGTTCGATGCGTGGTGTAAGTGCCGACCTGGAAATACAGGCAGTTCAAACAAAAAAGGTAAAAGAAATTGGCGCCAAAATACTTGCTCAGAATTGCGGCAAAACTGTGGAGCAGATCATGAAAGATTTTGACCGCGACTACTGGATGGATGCAAAAGAAGCGATGGAATACGGGATAGTGGATGGTATAGTTGAAAAGATCTAACCCGCTCTTTGGCAATAGCTTAACATTCGTTTATAAAATAAATCCGCCTCTCTGGAGGTGGATTTATAATTTTGCAATCACATTGCGTTAAACCCCATATTGAAAAAAATGGCAAAAAACCCTTTACACTGTTCTTTCTGCGGCCGTAACCGGGACGAGGTGAAGATCCTGATCGCCGGCCAGGAAGGGCATATTTGCGAAAACTGCGTGGAGCATGCCCGTGAGATCATTGAGCAAGAGCTTGTGACGAAGGATGACCGGACTCCTTCCTCTTTTAAACTTACCGTAAAGAAACCAGTTGAGATAAAAAAATTCCTTGATGAATATGTGATCGGCCAGGATGAGGCTAAAAGGGTGCTGGCTGTTGCAGTTTATAATCATTATAAAAGATTACAGCAAAAGACTGGTGATTCAACCAGTGATGTTGAAATAGAAAAGAGTAATATCATAATGGTGGGTGAAACAGGCACTGGTAAAACATTACTTGCAAAAACTATTGCCCGTTTGTTGAATGTTCCTTTTGCGATCGTTGATGCTACTGTTTTCACTGAAGCTGGTTATGTAGGTGAAGATGTTGAAAGTATTCTTACAAGATTATTACAAGTTTGTAATTATGATGTGCCTGCTGCTGAACGTGGCATTGTATACATTGATGAAATAGATAAAATTGCCCGTAAAGGCGACAATCCTTCTATTACCCGTGATGTAAGTGGTGAAGGTGTACAACAAGGAATGTTGAAATTATTGGAAGGAACGGATGTATTAGTTCCGCCTCAAGGCGGTCGCAAACATCCAGAGCAAAAGCTTATCAAGATCAATACACAGAATATTCTCTTTATCTGCGGTGGTGCTTTTGATGGAATTGATAAAGTGATTGCACGCAGGGTACAAACAAATACGATAGGTTTTAATGTAGATAAAGAGCTCCAGGATAACATGAAGAAAAATCTTCTTCGTTATGTAAATGCTCCTGACCTGAAAACTTTTGGATTGATTCCTGAATTGTTGGGACGTTTACCAGTCGTTACGCATCTTGATCCGTTGGATGCTCCAACGCTTCGTGCTATTCTTACAGAACCAAAGAACGCATTGATAAAGCAGTATAAAAAATTATTTGAGCTGGAGGGCATTAATCTTAGCATTGATAATCCTGTACTGGATTTCATGGTTGAAAAAGCAGTGGAATATAAATTAGGTGCCCGCGGTCTTCGCAGCATTTGTGAAAGTATTTTGACTGATGCTATGTTTGAACTGCCAAGCACTAATGAAAAAACTTTTATGCTGGATATTGAATATGCCAAGAGAAAATTTGAAACAAGTAAGATCAGTTTATTGAAAGTAGCATAGAACCACGCATAATTGGATTTTTAAAGATTATGATGATATTTGGGTCAGAGAAATCTGACCTTTTTTATTAAACTTATTTTATGAAAGAATTGATCGATCGTTTAATGGCACAGGGATTAACTGAGCAACAGGCATTAAAAGCAATTGAAGTTGTAAAAGACTTTGCAAAAGAAAAATTTCCCGTATTTGCAGGGGCTATTGAAAAGATGTTTGATAAGTATAAGCCGAGGGATGAGGATGACTTTCTGGATGGATAAATTTATTTACAATGAAATATGCCGCTATATCATGAACTATCTAAACGCATAATTGGGCTTCATTTCTCTTATATAGACAATTCCACTAAAAATATCCGCCCAGTTTGCAAGAAAATAACGATCAAAAAAAGGCGCCATGAAGATCCCGTGATTTAGCCAGTCGCATTTATTCTTTTTGAAATCAAGAAAGGCATAATCAAATTTAGTTTTTGAAAAAGCATATTCAATGCTGTTTCTTTTTGGAGCAGGAAGCTTTTTTATTTCATTTCGCTCAATACCTCTGAATCCGCCAGAGGATACAAAAACGATCGAATAGATATCATCTTTAAATTGAGTTCCGGCCATTAGCTCACCAAAAGTTTTTACATCAACTGGTTTACAGCATTCATTAAATTCCTCTATCTTATAACAATACCTGGACGCATGGTAAGCCGAAACATTTATAATTATTTTTTCCTTTGGATAAAGAAAATTCAGTATCCAAACCAGGTTTTCAGCCATTGTACTATCCCTGGCGGCCAAATAACTGGCGGTTACTTTTACATCTTCGCCTTCGTTTGCAAAATTGAACCTCCGGTTTAACCATGTTACCAGGTATTTCATATTCGTCCACTGCCTTATTATAGGCTGAACTTCCTTTAAATTTTTTGATTCCTTTTTATTTAATGCAGTAATTAAAAGATCTATTTTTTCTGACAAGATCCTTGCGTACGAGTCAATTAAAAATGCTTTATAACCGAAGTGTTGCAAATTGTTCAATAAAGAAATAAAGGTTCTATCAATGATACTATTATCACATTGAAGAAAATTGCAGGTTTCTTTAAGCAGACCGTTGACAGCACTATCGAGTCGCATTTGAAAATCCAGTCCAACTAATTCCAATTTCTTTTCCTTAATTCTTGTTTGTAAAAAAGGGATAATATTGAAAACATAATTTCTATTAAGAATGGTAGGGCCGAAATAAGTGTCAAAATTGCTTAGGCTGTCTGTTTGACTTATTTTATTTTGAAAATAATTTATATCTACATTACTATTGTCAAACGCCACTACTTTAAATCCAAGGCTATCGATCATGAATTGCATCATTTGTGACATAACCTGGTAAGATGTTCCATCACCGTAATCAGCTTCAGACAGTATTACGATCCTTTTATTCCCAATACTACTTTTAAGAAAATTGAAATTCTTTGGATCGCCATTAGCTGCGAAAGGAAAACTGTTGCTTTCAATACATTCAACTGCAACAGAATTTACAGGTTGCTGGCTCTTTAGATTTGCATAGCTTAGACTAAAAGCTATTAGAAAAATAATAGGCAGGCACTTCACTTTTTCATGGCACACAATAGGCATATACTTACTCGCTGGTTAAATGGGACAATGAATTTAAACTGATTTGTTGCTGCTACAAAACCGTTCAAATAAAAAACCCCGAATTAATCGGGGTTAATAAAGGAAATTCTTATTATCAATAACTATAATTAAACTTTGCTTTTTTATCTCCTATCATTACTTCAAAATCACCTGCCTCAGTTATTGTTTTTAATTGAGCATTTACAAATGCGAGATCATTTTTATCTATGGTAAATGTTACCTGTTTGCTTTCTCCTGCATTTAAACTGATCTTCTGAAATGCACGCAACCGTTTCATATTTGGTGTTATACTGGCATATAGATCATGGGTGTACAATTCTACAGCATGTTTGCCTGCACGACTTCCCGTATTTTTCACTGTAACGGTTATAGTGAGTTTGGCATCTCCCTTAAGATTAGTGCTGTTTAATTGAAGATTACTATATTCAAAGGTGGTATAACTCAATCCAAATCCAAACGGAAATAAAGGATCATAACCTCCTCCTGCATTATCATTAAATACTTCACGTACTTCTTCTGTTGGCTTTCTGTCATACATTACAAACTCACCCATACTTTTGGGATAACTGAAAGGCAAACGGCCATCAGGGTTATAATCGCCAAACAATATATCCGCAATCGCTTCGGCAGATTTTTTTCCGCTCCAATAGGCCATCAGTATGCCGCTTGCAACAGGTTCTATGTTGGTTATAAATCTCGGTCTGCCTTCAGTCAGAACCAGGATAACCGGCTTGCCTGTCATTGCCGCAGCTTTCACCAATTCTACTTGTTCATCAGGTAAAGCCAGCTCTCTCGTGTTACCGGGACTTTCAGCATAAGCATCTTCACCAATGCATAATATTATTACATCTGCATTTGCTGAAGCTCTTTTTAATGAGGTTACATCATAGTTGACAACATTATTAAATCCTTTCACGGTGGTGGTAAAAACATTTTTATCTCCTCCTTTATCTTTTATTGCCTGTAAAATTGTTTTACTGTCTGCAGGATACCATTGTTCATTATTTCCCTGCCATGTATAACTCCAGCAACCATTAAGCGCAGTAATGCTTTGAGCAGATGGACCCGCTACAAGAAGTCTTGTGTTTTTTGCCAATGGTAATGTGTTGTTTTTATTTTTAAGCAATGTCATTGCTTCATGCGCAGCATCCAATGCAAGCTGCTGATATTCGGGTTTTCCGAAATTAGCTTTTGCGGCAGCCTCGGGATAAGCATTATCAAATAAACCTGTTTTAAATTTTAATGTAAGAATTCTTTTCACTGCATCATCAATGCGGCTCATTGGCACTTCTTTTAGTTTCACTGCTTCCAGCAACAGGTCATAAAAAGAAAAATCACTTGGCACCATGCTCATATCAATTCCTGCATTAATAGCCATTACAACTGCTTCTCTTGGAGTAGCAGCCACATTATGCCTGTCGTGAAGTCTTTTTATATCTTCCCAATCAGTAACGATCACTCCTTGAAAACCCAATTCTTTTCTTAAAACGTCGGTTAATAAATATTTACTGGCATGAACAGGCTCCCCGTTTATCTCACCAGAATTTATCATGATCGTTGAAGCACCAGCCTTTATTGCTTCACGAAAAGATGGAAGATAATATTCGCGAAGCTCAATCTCCGGTATATAGGCTGGAGTTCTGTCTTTACCATTTCGTGGCGCTGAGTATCCCAAGTAATGTTTCATACAACTTGCAACTGCAGTTATATTTTTCAGTCCGTCTTCTTCATAAGCTTTTATAGCTGTTGCGCCCATTGTTTTAGCTATATAAACATCTTCACCATAGGTTTCCGGAAAGCGACTCCACAATGGTTGTCGGCCGATATCAAGCACCGGTGCAAAATTCCAACGAACGCCGGATGCTCTAAGTTCATTGGCGGTTACTTTAGCTGCCGCCCTTACAAGAGAGGGGTTTCTTGTTGCAGCCATTCCCAGGTTTTGAGGAAATAATGTTGAACTCAATGTATATGTTTGTCCATGCATTCCATCTAAGCCATAAATAACAGGGATCTTTAATTTTGTATTTTTTGTTTCATCTTGTATCTGCGTGATTATGGCATTCCACTTATCTGCTGTAAAAGCATGTGCATTTACATTTAGCACAGAACCTACATGATAATCGATTATTGCTTTTTTTAAGGCAGCGGGATCAAGATCACCTTCCGTATCAGCCCAGCCTCCTTTCGTGATCACTGCTATTGTTACTTGTGTCATTTGACCTACTTTTTCTTCAATGGTCATTTGTTTTAGGAGATCATTCAATTTTTGTTCGTCGGCTTTTGTTAGCTGAGCATTGGTTGCCGTAACACAGGTGAAAGCAATAATGGCAAGGATCGATTTTCTCATAATATTTTTTATTAAAGTGCCAACAAGATATTTAATTTATGAATAGTATTTTTTCAAATAAAAAACCCCGACCTAATCGGGGTTAGTAAAAGGGTACTTCGGTTTTTCCAGATCAGACTAAGTCCCATTAAAGGAACATAGTCCTCTCCCATCCAAAATAATATTAGCTGCAGCCAAGGCTGTTACCGCAATTCAAACATTTGTAACACGTGCCGCTGCGTACTGTAATATGCCCGCATACATTACAAGCAGGCGCATCGCTTTGCATTCCTTTGTTAGCTGCACTCATTGCTTCCATACTGTTTTCAGTTCTTGCAACTGACTTCTGCATTTTTACCGGCTGAACTCCGCCACTAACTGTTCCTACTACTCTTACACTTGATAGCTCTGGTGCCTTTTCATATTCAAGACTCGTAGGAATATCATCCCAATCGTCAGCCCCGGTATTTAAAACTTCTGGTTTATCCAACACATGTACAAGATCAGTCCTTCCCAAATATTCATAACCTAATGCACGGAAGATAAAGTCAACAATAGATGTTGTTGATTTGATATTCGGATGCTCGACAAATCCTGCAGGATCAAATTTGGTGAATACAAATTTCTCTACATATTCTTCTAATGGAACCCCGTATTGCAAACCGATCGAGATAGCAATAGCAAAACAGTTTGACATGCTGCGCATCGTTGCACCTTCTTTTGCCATGTCAATAAATATTTCACCAAGTGTTCCATCATTGTACTCTCCTGTGCGAAGGAAGATCGCTTGACCGTTGATCTTTGCTTTTTGAGTAAAGCCTCTTCTTTTCGCAGGCAGCGTACGACGTTCAACAATTGTAGCAAGCTTGCGTTTCAATTTTGTGTCTGGTGAAGCCTGCACTCTTTTTTGTACTTCCTCAAATAGCTCTTCAACTGTCAGTTTACTTAAGTCAACAATATTTGAGTCCGCGGTCGACGGTCCACTGTCCATAGTTTGCTTACTATCGACTATCGACTGTTGACTGTCGTCTGTTTTTTTCTTCTTATCCGACTTGTTGCTGAGCGGTTGTGATAGCTTAGAACCATCACGATACAAAGCATTTGCCTTTAATCCTAATTGCCAGCTCAGGAAGTACGCAGAGGCGATCTCATCAACAGAAGCTTCATTGGGCAGGTTGATAGTTTTGGAAATAGCGCCACTGATAAAAGGTTGTGTGGCGCCCATCATGCGGATATGACCATTGGCATGAATATACCGCTGGCCTTTCTTTCCACATTTGTTGGCACAGTCAAAAACGGGCAAATGTTCTTCTTTCAGGTGAGGAGCTCCTTCCAGCATTCCCGTGCCGCATACATAATCATTAGCAGCATCAATTTCTTCTTCGCTGAAACCAAGAGCTTCCAACAGGCTCCACTCAAAGTCATTGTATTGTTCGGGTGTAAAGCCTAAGCGTTGCAGGCACTCTTCACCCAAAGCATATTTATTGAAAACAAATCCAATTTCAAATGCAGCGACTACGGCCGCATCCAATCTTTTTATTTCATCAGCAATAAACCCTTTTTCACTCAACGATTGATGATTGATAAATGGCGCCCCGGCAAATGAAGCTGTACCAACTGCATATTTGATAATAGAATCAGTTTCTTTTGCACTATAACCAAGATTTTTTAATGCAGCAGGAACTGATTGGTTGATGATCTTGAAATAACCACCACCAGAAAGCTTTTTGAATTTCACCAATGCAAAATCAGGTTCAACTCCTGTAGTATCGCAATCCATTACCAGGCCGATCGTTCCTGTTGGTGCAATAACTGTTGCCTGTGCATTACGATAACCATATTTTTCACCCATCTCAACAGCATCATCCCATGCTTTACATGCAGCAGTTAATAAATAAGCAGGGCAATATTGTGCTTTGATACCTTGTGGTTTTAAACTTAATCCTTCATACTTATCAGCATCATAAGCAGCAAGACGATGATTACGCATTACACGCAGCATGTCCTCCCTGTTCTCTTCATATCTTGGAAAAGTACCAAGCACCTGCGCCAGTTCAGCTGATGTTTTGTAAGAAATACCGGTCATGATGGCTGTAATTGCTCCTGCAATTCCTCTTGCTTCTTCGCTATCATAAGATATTCCGCTTACCATTAATAGTGTACCGAGATTAGCATATCCTAATCCAAGTGTTCTGTATTCATAACTAAGTTGAGCAACTTCTTTACTTGGAAACTGCGCCATCAATACTGAAACTTCCAATACAACGGTCCAAAGACGGCAATTGTATTCATAACCTTCTACATCAAATATGTTCTTTTCAGTATCAAAAAACTTCATCAGGTTGGCTGATGCAAGATTGCAGGCTGTGTTATCCAGGAACATGTATTCACTGCAAGGATTAGATGCATTAATGCGACCACCTTTAGGACAAGTATGCCACTCATTAATAGTAGTGTCATATTGGGTACCCGGATCAGCACAACGCCATGCCGCATAAGATATCTGGTTCCATAATTCTCTTGCAGGAATTTTCTTCATCACTCTTCCATCCATTCTTCCTTTTAATTCCCACTCACCATCTTCCTGCAAAACTTTAAAAAACTCATTGGGAATACGAACAGAGTTATTTGAATTCTGACCACTTACTGTTTTATATGCTTCACCTTCATAATCACTTGCATAACCAGCAGAGATCAATGCACCGACTTTCTTCTCTTCTTCTACTTTCCAGTTAACAAATTCAACTATCTCCGGATGATCAAGATCGAGACAAACCATTTTTGCAGCACG
>VBAS01000465.1 GCA_005882975.1 Bacteroidota bacterium
ACATCGGCTCTATAAAAATGATGGCAGGGGAAATTTTAAAAAAGATACAACAGCTTTCGCAGAAAATAATTCAAACATAGCAGTAGCTATTCCAAATGATTATGATGGCGATGGTGATCTTGATCTCTTTGTTGGCGGCAGAAGTTTATCCTATAATTATGGAGCCGATCCACAAAGCTATATTTATGAAAATGATGGCAAAGGACATTTTAAAGATGTAACCCAGGATCTAAACCCTGCTATTGCAAATATTGGAATGGTGACTTTGAAGCGCAACTCTCAAGTGTAAATGCAGTACTTTGTAAAGACATTAATAATGATGGAAAATTAGATATTATCCTGGGAGGAAATATCACAGAATGTCTTCCTCAATTCGGGCGATTAGATGCTAATTATGGCATTGTACTAAAAAATAGGGGAAACAGGCAATTTGCCGTAATAGATCCAGCGAAGACTGGTATATCTGTCACTGGTATGGTAAGAGATATTGCATGGATGAATGATTTTGATAAGAATACATTATCGGATAAGGTTTTTTCAAGAACAATAGATGGCCGCCCGGATGACCCGGTCGGACGGGGAAAAGATGTTCCTGTTTTTTTAAAAAGGGAATTTACCGATGCTTTGCCACCATTGAAAAAAGAAAATTTAAAGCATCACGAGTTTGCAAAAAAAACAATACAAACACTTTTTGATCCGGTGTCAGTTCGATCTTCTACTGTAAAAACATTTAACTACAGTAATAATGTAATTGCCTGGAACGAGGGTAATGGAAAGTTTACAATAATGGAACTTACGGCGACACCGGAATTCAACATGTTCAAGTATATGTATTTCTATAATGGCGCCGGTGTGGGAGTTGGTGATTTTAACAATGATGGACTTAGCGATATTTTCTTTTCATCGAACCAGGGCGAGAATAAAATTTATTTGAATGAAGGGGGGATGAAGTTTAAAGATGTGACGAAAGAAGCAAGGATACCACAAGATGGCGGATGGAGCACTGGGGTTTCTGTTGTTGATATTAATAATGATGGCTTGTTGGATATTTATGTTTGCCGGGTTGGTAATTATGAAACATTGCAAAGCAAGAATCAATTTTTGATCTGTAAAGGAAAAGACGCGAATGGCGTCCCTTATTATGAAGATGAAGCCGGGACATTAGGTCTTGCCTTCAGCGGCTTTGGTACCCAGGCAGCTTTTTTCGATTATGATCTTGATGGAGATCTTGATTTTTTTCTAATAAATCACTCACTCCGTTTTAATGGAACCTTTAATGAACGTTCTTCTTACCTGAATACATTTGATACACTCGCTGCTGATTATCTTTTTAGAAATGAATCCCCCTCTGGAGGGGGCAAGGGGGAGGTAAAATTTGTTGATGTATCTGCGACTGCCGGAATTAACAGGTCAATTATCGGGTATGGTCTTGGTCTTTCAGTTGCCGATATAAACCTTGATGGTTATCCTGACCTGTATATCGGAAATGATTTTCAGGAAAACGATTATCTCTACATTAATCAGAAGAATGGAACTTTCATAGATTC
>VBAS01000311.1 GCA_005882975.1 Bacteroidota bacterium
AGACATCAAATAAGATGGTTCCGATATCAACTTTAATTTCTCTTTCATCCCAATTCCAGTTTTCTGACCCGGGGGCTTTTCCATTATAAAGTTGAATTACCCGCTGGCAAAAAATTGTATTGCCGAAAAAAGTAAGTAAAAAGACAAGAATTATATTTTTCATATAATGAAATTAAAATCTTTTTTTATTGCATATAAAAAGCTTCAACAAGAGGAATTGATACCGGCGAGTTATCTGGATTCGATTCCATAATATCTTTCATATATGCCCACCATTTTTTCATAATGGGATGTGCCGGTAACTCATCCAGCTTTTTTGCATCGGGTATTTTCAAAGATCCAAATAGAAAACCAGTTGCTTCATCAAGAAAGATTGAATACTCCTGTACACCTATTTCTTTCAATAGCGCAGAAAGCTCGGGCCATATTTTATCATGTCTTTTTTTGTACTCGATCTCCTTGCCTTTGAATAATTTCATTTTGAATGCTACTCTTTCCATATACTATTCTTTTATTTCAAACGAATTTAATTCAGTCTTCAAAAATTCTCTAATAAATTGAAAGTAATTACCTTTCGGAGGTATAAATTACTGCTGCTGTATATGAAAAAAAATATTCTTTTCCAGTATATAAATATTGATTACTTATCGGCCACTCCTAAATATATGCAGTTGGCAAATTCAGTGATCAATGCCATTAATGAAGAAAAGATTGGGAAAGATGATCTGTTGCCCTCTATCAATGAACTCAGCTTTGAATTTGAAATTTCCAGAGATACCGCGGAGAAAGGTTATAAATACCTGAAACAAATCGGGATATTGGGATCAGTGCCGGGCAAAGGTTATTTTGTAAAATCAACCGAGGTAAATCAACCGCTCAAAGTATTCCTCCTGTTCAATAAGCTTAGCATACATAAGAAAATAATGTATGACGCCTTTGTAAAAACTCTTGGGGATCTGGCATCAATTGACTTCTACATATACAATAATGATTACACCTTATTCAAAAGGCTTATACAAAACAATAAGAACGAGTTTACTCATTATGTGATCGTGCCTCATTTCCTCGATGGCGGGGAAGATGCGCATGAGATCATCAACCAGTTACCTACTGATAAATTGCTGGTGATGGATAAATTGATACCGGGTATTAACGGGAATTATGCTGCCGTTTATGAAGACTTTGAAAAAGATATTTACGATGCACTTGATCAACTTAGGGAACAGCTAAGTAAATATCATACGATAAAAATGATCTTTCCCGGCTATACATATCATCCAAAAGAAATTATAAAGGGCTTCAAGAGATTTTGTCATCAATATGCCTTTACCAGTAAAATAGTAAATGATATTGCCAATGAACCGATAAAAGACGGAGAAGCATATATCAACTTAATGGAAGACGACATGCTGACACTGCTTGAAAAGATCAAAGCAACAAAACTAAAAGTCGGAAAGGATGTTGGTATCATTTCCTATAATGAAACACCCTGGAAACAATTTATCCTGGATGGAATAACAACGATCTCTACAGATTTTGAAAAGATGGGAACAATGACTGCAGAAATGATCCTGAACAATCAAAGAAGCCACCTGGCTGTTCCATTTAAAGTAACACTAAGAAAATCTTTGTAGTGATCGTATAAAATTATTTTAGCTTTTTGATCTGTTCATTATAGTAGCTTACTTCCTGTTTTACTGATAGCACATTTCCTCCATGCTCTATGGAATCTCTTTCAATATAGATATAGCCATCAAAGTTTTGTTTCTTTAATTCTGCGAATATCTCAGGAAACTTTACAACACCTGTTCCAACCACCACATCTTTCAATGTAATATCATTGTATGCAGCAATATCTTTCAAATGAATACCAAGAATATGTCCTGCTAATTTTTTTACAGCATCCAATGGATCTATCCCGCTTTTTGGCCAATGACCAAGATCGGCACATACTCTGAAATTCGGATGATTCTGCAGAGCTAGTAAAGTTGTATCTGGATTCCAGTAATGACTGAACTCTTTCCAATGTTCATGGATGGCAACCTTCATTCCGTAAACGCCGGCAAGACTATCAATTGCATCCCACATATTCAATGGTGGTTCGGTAGTTACATACTTGGCACCAAATTTTTTTGCGATATCAAATTGCTTAACCCATGAACTTATTGTGGTATCACCAACAATATATACCGACTCACAGATCAGCCCTTTCTGTGCTATTAATGCTTTTAGTTTTTCTATTCCTGCAGGAGATAACCGCATTATCATAGAATCTTTTAATTCTGGGCCTGCACTATGGAATGTATTTGGTTCTATATATTTTAAACCTGCGCTGTCAACCCTGTTCAATGCTTCAGGAAAATTTACATCATGAAATGTCCATAATGCTATTCCAAATTTCCAGTCTTTGCCGGGATCAACAGTGGATGCTGTAGAATTAGATCCTTCGTCTGTTTTTGCCTCATCATTACATGCGGATAGAAATAAACTTACACATAAAAGGAAAGCAAGTGAGTGACGTTTAAATATTAAGATCATAAAAATTGTTTTATAAATTAAAATTATTAGTTCCGGGTTTCAATGGATAAGTTTTCCCTTTCCAAATAAATCTCCCGGAGATTTTTTCCGGTAAAGTAAGCTCTATGTTCCATTTTCCATTCACCAATTTATAATTCGCTAAAACATATCCATCCGGATGCGGCATCTTCCCATTAACATTTTTCAGATCGCCTAAATGTGGTTCGATCTTTATTTTTTTAAAACCCGGCGCATCTGAATCAATGCCCAATACAGTTCTGAAAAATTCAATATTCGGACTGGAGCCCCACGCATGGCAATCGGAACGGGCATTATCGATCTCAGAAATTTCTGCCCATGTTGTCATTCCCATTTCAATATTCTCTTTCCATTTATCCAGCCATTTTAAATAATCATTTCCCAGTCCTGCTTTAATTAAAGCCATATGCAAATAATATTTAAAATAAATAGAAGCAGGAGATAATGCTTTATCACTTAAAATTCTTTTTGCAAGCTCAGTTGCAGCAGTTCCTTTAATTGTATTGGTAAGTATTGCCAATGTATTTGCATGTTGCGAATAACGATCTTTATCTTTTGTATCGGCATAAAGTTTTTTATCAGCGCTCCAGTAATTTCGTTGAATTGTTTGCTGAAGTTGCAAAGCTTTCTTTTGATATTCGCTTGCTATAGCTGGTAATCCAAGTTCTGTTTCAAGTTTTGCCGCTACTTGCAAGGCCCATAATAACTGAAAGTCTAATAAGGATGAGCTGCCATCTTTTCCAATTGGTCCAACACCGCCAGGCCATCCTGTTTTTCCTTCCACCCAATCTGTATAGATCCAATAAGGAACATTTCGTAATGACCCTTCGGCATTTTGATACTTACTAAAGAACCATAGTACATCTCTTGTTCCCTGTAATTTATCTTTTACAAAAGCAGCATCGCCTCGATACATCCAATAATCATTTACCATTCCAATATACCAAAGCGAAAAAGTAGGAATCTGTTGCGGGGAAAAAGACGGATGACGGCTTAATGTGATTCCTTCTGCCATTCTTGAATGATCCATTTGTGTGATCGCATTTCTTACCAAACGATCATCGCCACTGTTATATAAAGAAACCAATGCTTGTATACGGCTATCACCAATGTACTGCAATTGTTCATAATAAGGACAATCCATATAGGTTTCCCATGCACATGATCTTGCGGTTCGCCAGCCTATTTCAAGTATTTTGTCCAGTGTTTTATCATTCGCATTAAATGTTGCATTCAATTCAAAAGGATAACCGGTGAACAAACTATAAAAATCATTAATGATCAGCGGCTCATCTTCTGTCGTCACTTTAATTTCAACATATCGAAATGTTCTCCAGTTAAGTGTACTGAAATTCTGATCAACTTTTCCATTCGATATAATACTGTCTTTTCTGCCTGCAATAATTTTCCCATCCACTTCATTACGATTTCCTTTTTTAAATGTTTTACCAGGGCCATCAGGTTTTTCATTGAACAAT
>VBAS01000312.1 GCA_005882975.1 Bacteroidota bacterium
GGATAAGATAATGGAAGTAAAAAAGAAATTTGCGGAAGACTATCAATCTGAATATGCCAAGTGGGGCAAGCCTCATGTGACCATTGTGAATTTTGTTCAATACACAATGATGGAAGAAAGAATAATTAATCGGTTACATACAATTGCTATGGGTTATCCTCCGTTCAAAGTTGAATTGAAGGACTTCGGTAGCTTTCCATCTCACACAATATTTATTAATGTGATCTCTAAACTTCCTATTCAAAATCTGGTAAAGGAAGTTAGAAAAGAGAGTCAAAAGCTTTTGAAGCTAAATGATGATAATAAACCTTACTTCATCACTGAACCACATTTGACTATTGCAAGAAAGCTTCAGCCATGGCAGTATGAAAAAGGTTGGCTGGAATATAGTAACAAGCATTTTACCGGACGCTTTATTGCCGATTCGATGGTGTTATTAAAAAGACCCGTTGGAGAAACGAAGTATCAAATAGCTGAAAGATTTCAATTTCAAAATCTACCAGTAGCAACGAGGCAGGCAGATTTGTTTGGTTAAAATAAAAATTCCTGTGTAAAAAAAAGTACACAGGGCACGTACATAATTTGTACAACTAGGCGGTCAAAGATATTCAAGTATCTCTGACCGCCTTTTTTTGTGACTACTTAATTGGTGATTTTTAAAATGAAATAAAATGTCAGAAAAACTAAAACAAGACCATTACAAAGTAAAGGTCAAAGATCAGGAAGAGAACTCTCAGTATTTACAAGGAAGGGGAGCACAGATCAATACAAAAAATAAATTCCTGAAAAATGAAAAAACAAAAGAACATGTAGAAGCTATAGATGATTGGGAAGAATCAAATGTGCCTACCCAATATTTAGAACAGGAATCGAAAACGATCGTCAACAAAGTGGAGAGTCCCGATGTAGGAATGATGTACAGCATGAATCCTTATGCCGGTTGCGAACATGGTTGTATCTATTGTTATGCAAGAAATGTACATGAGTACTGGGGTTATAGTGCCGGACTTGATTTTGAACGAAAGATCATCGTCAAGAAAAATGCGCCAAAACTGTTACGTAAATTCTTAATGCATCCAAAATGGGACGCAACACCAATTATGCTGAGTGGAAATACAGATTGTTACCAACCTGCGGAACAAACTTTTCGTTTAACAAGAGGGTTGCTGGAAGTATGTAATGAATTTAATCAACCAGTTGGCATACTTACAAAGAATTCCTGGATACTAAAAGACAAAGATGTTCTGCAGGAAATGGGAAAGAAGAAAATAGTTTCTGCGATGGTTTCCATTACTTCATTTAATGAAGATCTGAGAAGAGTAATGGAGCCAAGGACAACAACTGCAAAACAAAAATTAAAAGTTATCAATGAACTAAGCAGTGCTGGAGTAAGAATGGGAGTCATGATGGGTCCAATGATACCGGGATTAAACGAACACGAAATGCAACGCATCATGAAAGAGGCGAAAGATAATGGGGCCACCTTCACTGCTTATACTTTTATAAGATTAAATGGCGCTATTAAGTTTTTATTTCATGATTGGCTCTATAAAAATTTTCCTGACAGGGCTGATAAGGTTTGGCACTTGATCGAGCATAGCCATGATGGAAAAGTAAATGATACACGTTACGGCGTACGTATGCGTGGTGAAGGTGCCATTGCTCAAATGGTTGCACAGCAGTATAAAAAATATGGAAAGCTATATGGAATGAATGCCGAAGAATGGAGTTTGGATAGAACGAAGTTCAGAGTGCCGGGAGGTCAAGGGAAGTTGTTTTAAAATAGTATAATAATATTTACGATGAATCCAAGTTATGATTTGGTTCCTTTTCGGGATCAAGAATATATCCAGAATGAAGAGTATGAAGATTGGTTTTTTGGTAAAGAAGGCGAAGCTTGCTGTACTGAATATTTTAAAGAATTAGAGCAATATTATGAATATAAAACTGGAGCAGGAAAGAATACTGATCATGTAGGAACAGGTTTAAAATTATTGAGGGAGGGAAAGAGCTTGTTAATCTTGAGAAGGCAAGATTTTGTAAATCTCATCTCAGAGTTTTTTCAGATATGTGGATGGGTAGTATACCTTCCTAAAAAGATACATAATTTGGGTAGAAATATTTTGATAGAAAAAAAAATTAATGTTATAGGACATATGAGATGTATTATAATGATAAGAAAAAATTCTTATAAAAGGAAAGTGGGCTTAAGAGATGTTTGGGAATTAAATTGTTTGATCGATAATAGTTGTTCATCAAAAGGCATAATTGTAACAACGAGTGATTTCACCTGTGGAGCTTTAGAATTTATAAAAAACAAATTTGGCAGAATATTTCCAGTAAGTATTCAAACTCTTGAAAGAGATCTTTTAAGACTTAGTTGTAGAGATATAGGCTGAAGAAGAGTGCTTGTGTTAAGTTTAAACAGAGTGTATCCAGGACACGTATAAAATATCTAAAAAATTTCTTTCCAAAAATTTGGCAACAAAAAAAAATTAGTTCAATCTTTGCATCCTCAGAACAAAAAACATGTTACGCAGACAGCTACATATTGAAACAAGAAATTGGTTTAGTCCCAAAGGAGACGATACTAGTTGCGGGGGATGTTATGCTGCAGAATAAGTTTAAAAACGAATTCGATATAACACAGGCCCCGCAAGAGATTGCGGGTTTTTTTTAGAACTATGATTTGATGGATTTAAAAGGATTATGAGGAAAATATGAAAATAGCTTTTGAAATAAGATAGTTCACTGCATCTAATAAACTTAAATAATTAATTGTGCTGAAACAATTACGACATAAACGATTTAGAACGATGAACGATAGTTCATCGTCACTCAGTTGCCAGTGGTCTGCGATGGAGCATGGAAATATTGTGCCCATAGGTAATACGAATGATGATATTCATATACGACCGGATTGTATCTATACATAAACATCTTTAGGATGAATAAGTAGAACCCGGTCGCAACACGACCGGGTTTTTATTTAATGATTTTTAAAAAGAAAATTATGTTTTTCAATTTATTTAAAACTAAAGTATCGAAAGTGAATACTTTGTTTTTAGCTCATTATGTTGATGTAAAGGTTTTTTACACCATGCAGTTCAATAAAGTGCCTTGCGTAAGCTTTATTCCTGAATTGGATACATCAAAAGTATTTGAGTATATCGACAATCAATATCGTGACCAGATCACCGGTATTTATCAGCATAATTTCTTTGATCATGCAGAGCAAAAATTATTTTTCAATAACTGCATCTTCGTTTTGAAGAATAACCGGATGATCGAAACAGGTAATAATCTCTGTCATGTACTTTATACTACTAAACAGTATACATGGTCACAGAACATTATGAAAGAGCTTGCAAAATTCCGTTTGACTGAATCTGTAAATGAAAGATTGATCGGTTTTGCACGCAACTATAATATGAATTGATGAAAATATATCAGATGCAGAAGGAGGAAAAAGTGTTCCCCGTGAGATGCAACGGGGGACGCTTTATAGAACCGCGATTATAAAGATTAAAAAGGATT
>VBAS01000050.1 GCA_005882975.1 Bacteroidota bacterium
TAAGCCAAATGCTGCTTTTATGAAAGCATTGACTCCAAGTTCAACATTATCTGGAGCGATCGGTAGTAGTGCAGTTCCCCGCACAGAAGCCGTTAAAAAGATCTGGGATTATATTAAGAAGAATAATCTCCAGGACAAAGCAAACAGACGCATGATCAATGCTGACGAGAAATTAAGACCTCTCTTTGGTAAAGACCAGGTTTCTATGTTTGATCTTGCTAAGATCCTTTCTAAGCATCTTAGTTAAGAAATTACTTTATTTGAAAACGGGCTTCTTAACAGGGCCCGTTTTTTTATTGCGATCCGTGATGGCGGAGAAGCAATCTTATCTTCGTTTCTATCATGGAAGTGTTGCAAAATATTTTCAAAGACTGTGACTTACATGTTCAACGTTATGAACCGGTGCATGGTGGTGATATTAATTTAGCTTATTGTTTATTTACATCGACTGGAAAATATTTTTTAAAAATTAATGATAAGAATAAGTATACTTTAATGTTCACAAAAGAAGCAAACGGTCTGCGCAAGCTTCAGGAACTTTGTACACTTAAGATACCCCGGGTTATCAGGGAGGGTAGTTGTTATGATCAACAATACCTGTTATTGGAATGGCTGGAAAAAGGTTCACCCAAAAAAGATATGTGGGAAAATTTTGGAAGCGAATTAGCAATGATGCATAAACAACCAAAGGAATATTTTGGTTTTAACGAAAACAATTATATAGGAAGTTTAGAGCAAAATAATGATCCACATAATGAATGGCATTCTTTTTACTCTGAGTGCAGGATAAAACCTTTGGTGAAAAAGCTATTTGATGCCGGTGATCTTTCTACAACCGATATTCGTGATGCAGATCTTTTCTGCAATAGTTTAAGAACTATTTTTCCGGGTGAACCCCCTTCTTTCTTACATGGAGATCTTTGGGCGGGTAATTATATGATCACTGCTTCAGGATATGCTGCCATGTATGACCCGTCTGTTTATTTTGGAAATCGTGAAATGGATATGGGAATGACAAAACTTTTTGGTGGATTCGATCGACAATTTTATGAAGCATACAATGAAACTTATCCGCTGCAAAAAGGATGGGAAAACAGATTACCAATTACACAACTATATCCTTTGCTCGTACATGCCGTTCTGTTTGGTGGACATTACATTTCTGATGTAAAGCATATTTTCTCAGCATTTCGCTGATAGGTATCCGTTAATTAGTTTTAGGAGTTGGTTAATAAATCGGATATTGAAGTTTATAATTGTGACAATCGTCAGGATATTTTATGAACTAACTCATGGATAGCTATCAAAAAGAAAAGTATGTTTGAATGGACCTAAAAAATTACACGAACTATGGACCAGGATTTTAATAATGCAGAAAAGTTTGTGGAGCAGGTAAAGGAGTATGTTAATTTAAGGATAGCACAATTAAAGCTTTCATTCGCGGAAAAGACCTCAAAAGTAATGTCTGTTATGATAGCTGTGGTGATGTCAGCCCTGATTTTATTCCTTTTCCTTTTATTGATCTGTATTGCCGGTGCCATAGTTATTGGTCAATGGTTGGAAAGTTTCTGGCTCGGCTTTGTGATCGTCGGAGGAGTGGTGCTTATTGTCGGTGTCATTTTTTGGCTCTTTAGAGATCAGTTAATAAGAAAGCCTATAATGAATGCATTGATCAAAACAATGTTTGACAAAGAAGATGAAAAAGATTAGAAATATAAAAGATCTCGAAAACGAAAAACTAACACTCAAAGTAAAACAACTGGAGCTTGAGAAGGACCTTGATCGTTCCTGGAAGGAGTTAAGGAATGATTTTTCCAGGAATAACAGTGGAGAACAAAAGCAGACCGAGGCAGCTTTCAATTTCAAAACCGGTAATTCATTTTTAAACGGAGCTTTGAATTTCGGAGCAATTTTTTTGAGTGAGAAATTGAATATGATAGCCGGTAAGACACTTGGCAATGCTGCTGAACAGGTATTAGGCAAGGTGGGTCAAAGATCAATTCGATGGTTTCAAAAGCGAAGTCCCTCAAAATGAAAAATTGACACTATAACATGAATTTTTAGCCCATTAAAAATTTTCAATACAGAGTTTGTCCGTTAAACCTGAAATTTTTACCGTTTCGGGACAGGCGGCATGGTATTTCCTGTACCTTCGCCGTCCGCCAAAATCAATGGCAAATCATTTCAACAAACTCAAAAATCAATACAACTATGGCTAAAAAGTTAAGTGTTACCCCGCTTCACGACAGGGTAATTGTGAAACCGGCTCCTGCTGAGGAGAAAACTGCCGGTGGCATCATCATTCCGGATACAGCGAAAGAAAAACCACAACGTGGTGTTGTTATCGCTGCTGGTCCTGGCAAAAAAGATGAACCAATGTCAGTTAAAGCTGGCGACACGGTTCTTTATGGTAAGTATGCTGGCACAGAAATTCAGATCGAAAGCGATGATCTGCTGATCATGAGAGAAAGCGATATACTCGCTATAGTTTAAAAGAAAGCTACGAGTCGTAAGTGGAGAGCTACGAGTTTAAATGCTCGAAGCTCATAGCTGAAAGCTCACAGCTTAATTCAATTTTAAAAACTTACAAACTAAATAAAATGGCAAAACAATTATTCTTCGATATTGAGGCCCGCAATAGAATGAAAAGGGGTGTTGACATTCTTGCAAATGCTGTGAAAGTAACACTGGGCCCTAAAGGACGTAATGTAGTTATTGAGAAAAAATTCGGTGCACCGGGTGTAACTAAAGACGGTGTTTCCGTTGCAAAAGAAATTGAACTAGAAGATCCCATTGAGAATATGGGTGCGCAAATGGTAAAAGAAGTAGCAAGCAAAACTTCTGATGTAGCAGGTGATGGTACCACTACAGCCACTGTGCTTGCACAATCAATCATAACTGAAGGATTGAAGAATGTAGCTGCAGGTGCTAACCCAATGGACCTGAAGCGTGGTATTGACAAAGCTGTTAAAGCTGTTGTTGAAAGCCTTGCATCACAATCTCAGAAAGTTGGTAATGACAGCAAGAAGATCGAGCAGGTCGCATCTATTTCTGCAAATAATGATGCAGCAATTGGAAAACTGATCGCTGAGGCAATGACCAAGGTTACTAAAGACGGTGTTATCACTGTTGAGGAAGCTCGTGGTATCGAAACTACAGTTGAAGTAGTTGAAGGTATGCAGTTCGATCGTGGTTATATCTCTCCTTATTTCGTTACAAACAGCGAAAAAATGGAAGCTGAGCTTGAGAATCCTTATATCATGATCTACGATAAAAAGGTGAGCAGCATGAAAGACATTCTTCATATCCTGGAGAAAGTAGCTCAGCAAGGTGCTCCGTTATTGATCATCTCTGAAGATCTCGAAGGTGAAGCATTGGCAACATTAGTTGTAAACAAACTTCGCGGTACGTTGAAAGTAGCTGCCGTGAAAGCTCCTGGCTTTGGCGATCGTAGAAAAGAAATGTTGCAAGACATTGCTATTCTTACTGCAGGTCTTGTGATCAGTGAAGAGCAAGGTTATAAATTAGAGAATGCTGATCTTTCTTACCTCGGTAAGGCAGACAGAGTAGTAATTGACAAAGACAATACAACGATCGTTGACGGAAAAGGAAAGAAAGCCGACATCGTTGCACGTATCAATCAAATAAAAGCACAGATCGAAGTAACTACTTCTGATTACGATAAAGAAAAATTACAGGAACGCCTTGCTAAATTGAGCGGTGGAGTTGCTGTATTGCAAGTTGGTGCTGCTACTGAAATGGAAATGAAAGAAAAGAAAGACCGTGTTGATGATGCGCTTCATGCAACAAGAGCTGCAATTGAAGAAGGTATTGTTCCCGGTGGTGGTGTAGCTTTTATCCGTGCTATCGAAGCAATTGACAAAATGAAAGGAAGCAATGAAGATGAAGGAACTGGTATCGCTATTGTAAAAAGAGCGTTGGAAGAGCCACTTCGTCAAATTGTAGAGAACGCAGGTATTGAAGGTTCTATCGTTGTTCAGAAAGTAAAAGAAGGAAAAGGTGATTTTGGTTTCAATGCAAGAACTGAGCAGTATGAGAAATTAATTGCTGCTGGTGTTATTGATCCAACTAAAGTTACCCGTGTTGCTTTAGAGAATGCTGCTTCAATTGCCGGTATGTTACTCACTACTGAGTGTGTAATTGCTGACAAACCTAAGAAAGAAGAAGCTCCTCATTCTCATGGCGCACCTGATATGGGTGGCATGGGTTACTAAGAGAGCATTTAAAAAAATAATGGTCCCATCTTCATTTATTTGTCGGTGGGACTTTTTTTAAAACTATTTTTTAACCATTCAAATGATAAGCTATGAAAGATTTAGTCATTCGTTTGAAACAAACAGTTGAAAAATTAAAAGAGTGGATGAACCGTTGGAATAAAAATGATGATGATTGGTTCGATCATCCATTTGCGATCCTTTAAAAGTTATCCCGCTTCGAAAGAAGCGGGATTTTTATTATCATTTATCATTATCTTGAAAAAAGACTTAGCTGCATGAGAAAGCTTTTCATTTCATTCATCGTACTATTTGTTTGGGTAAATGCATTTTCACAAACTGATAGTAAAGAAATACAGAACAAGGTTGATCTGTTTGATAAATATATACAGTCATCCATGCCTTTATGGAAAACAACAGGACTTTCAGTTGCAGTGGTTAGAGATGGGAATGTGATCTTTAAAAAAGGATACGGCGTTACTAATATTGATAAGCCACAACCTTTTACCACTTCTACAATTTCTTTTTGTGCTTCTACCACCAAAGCCATGACCGCCGCTTGCATTGGTTTGCTGGTTGATGAGAGAAAAATTAAATGGGATGATAAGCTGAAGGAAGTATTACCGGGGTTTCGTTTATATGATCCTTATGTAAGCGATGAAATAACCATTCGTGATCTCCTTCGGCATAATGCAGGATTGGGTAATGGTGACAGGCTTTGGTTGTTCGGATATTCATCTGAAGAAATTGTTCGACGCATGCGGTATATGAAACCTGCTTATTCCATCCGATCCTCTTTTATCTATCAGAACCTGATGTATGTAGTAGCGGGTGAGGTAATAAAGAAAGTAAGCGGCATGCCATGGAATGAATTTATAACTAAAAGAATTTTTCAGCCATTGGGAATGAATCATACATATACAAAATTCACTGACGCAAAAAATGAGCAGAGTGTAGTGACGCCACATTTTTTGTATGGTGATTCAGTTATTAAAACAATCGAAGAGATCAATTTCGGTGGTTACGATCCTGCCGGCAGTGTTGTATCCTGTATTGATGATATTACAAAATGGATGCAGTTTTTGCAGGATAGTGCTATAGTGAATGGAAAAAGATTGATCAGGGCCGAAACCTTTGCGGAGTTTTTTAAACCGCAGTCCATTGTTACACGGGACGAGTTTTATCCAACACAGGAAAAAACACATCCGCATTGGACAACTTATGGCTTTGGGTGGTTTCAACAAGATTATCGTGGTCGGATGTTTCAATTTCATACAGGTAGTCTTGATGGCGCGGTTGCTATTTTTGGTTTTATGCCCGAAGAAAAGTTTTCTATTTATGTATTCAGTAATCTTGATCATACAGAGATACGGCATGCATTGATGTGGAAGGCTACTGATCTATGGTGCTTTAATGATAATAGTCGCGACTGGAGTAAAGAGTTGTTTTCTCTCTATAAAGAAAGAAGAGATTCTGCCCGTATTAAGGAAAAAGAACGGGAAGCAAAAAGGGTGATGGGAACGAAACCTTCATTGCCTCTTACAGGATACCTGGGAAAATTTACAAATGAAATTTACGGCGACGCAGAAATTGTATTAAATGGAAATGATCTCACGATAAGATTTCCGAATAAGATCAGCCTTTTATTGAAGCATTGGAATTATGATGTATTCAGAGCTTATTACAATTATGATTGGTATGGAAAAACATGGATCACATTTTCCCAAAGCTCTGAAGGCAAGATCTCACAGTTTGAATATGATGGTGCTGTTTATCGAAAGAAAGAATAGTGTATGAATTGAAAGATCTTAAGGCCTGATCTTTGTATATCGGAATTAAATGTTTTACCATGCTTCCAATTGGTGATGATGATTCCGACAGACGTTTTGCACCTTTTATCAATTATTTATTGATCGCCATAAATATCCTTGTATTTGTTTTTCTGCAAGGTATGGGTGGCAATGAAAAATTTACTTACGCATTTTCCACTGTACCGGCAGAAATTTTGACGGGAAAGGATATCGCTACCGGCGTATTAGAGCCTACTCCCGTTCCCGTTTATTTCACTCTTATTACATCTATGTTTATGCATGGTGGCTGGGCCCATCTTTTGGGAAATATGTTATTCCTATGGGTATTTGGAGATAATATTGAGAACCGCATTGGTCACATGCGTTATCTTATCTTTTATCTTGTTTGTGGAATCATTGCCTCATTAAGTCATGTCTTTGTTTCTGGCTCAGATTCGTTAACACCTAGCCTCGGCGCATCTGGAGCCATTTCCGGAGTGTTAGGAGGATACTTGCTATTATTCCCTTCGCGCAGAGTTCGTGTGATCATGGGTTATGGAGTTTCAACGGTGCCTGCATTTGTTGCACTTGGTATATGGATAGTGTTCCAGGTCATTAGTCAAATGGGAGTGCTTGGCGGTGACCAGGGTGGTGGTGGTGTTGCTTATGCTGCACATATTGGTGGCTTTATTGCTGGTTTGCTACTTATTAAGCTGTTTGATATAGGGACCCAAAAAGATACTGTGTTAAATAGATGAATAAAGACCATAATTTCTCTCTTATCATCCTTTCAAAGACGCCTGATTGCATTACCTTTGCGGCTTCAATTTTTGAAGCATTATGATTAGTGTTAAAGACCTCAAATTAGCCTACGGTAAAAGAGTTTTGTTTGAAGAAGTGAATCTCAATTTCACTAAAGGGAATTGCTATGGAGTCATCGGAGCGAATGGTGCCGGCAAGAGTACCTTCTTAAAAATATTAAGTGGAGAAATAGAACCTAATAAAGGAACCGTTGATATAACTAAAGGGGAGAGATTGGCTGTATTAAAGCAGAACCAATTTGAATTTGATGAACAAACCGTCTTGAATACAGTGATGATGGGCCATACAAAATTGTGGTCAGTGATGAAAGAAAGAGAAAGCATTTATGCACTTGCCGATTTTACTGAAGAAGATGGAATGAAAGCGGCAGAATTGGAAGGCGAGTTTGGTGAAATGGGTGGTTATACTGCCGATAGTGATGCAGCCACTTTATTAAGTGAGTTAGGAGTATATGAAGAATATCATCAGTCATTGATGAAGGATATTCTATCAAATTTAAAAGTGAGAGTATTACTTGCGCAGGCATTGTTTGGCAACCCCGATATTTTATTATTGGATGAGCCGACGAATGGTTTAGATATTGAAACGATCAGCTGGTTAGAAAACTTTTTGGCTGATTATGAGAACATCGTTTTGATCGTGAGCCACGATCGTCACTTTTTGGACGCAGTGTGCACACACGTAGCCGATGTTGATCGTCAGAAAGTAAAAATATTTACAGGTAACTATACTTTCTGGTACGAAAGCTCACAATTGATGGCCCGCCAGGTCGGTGATAAAAATAAAAAAACAGAAGAGAAACGTCAGGCGTTATTAGATTTCATTGCACGATTCTCTGCGAATGCATCAAAAAGTAAACAAGCTACTTCAAGAAAAAAGGCGTTAGAAAAATTAACGATAGAAGAGATAGAGCCGAGTTATAGAAAATATCCAGGCATCATTTTTCAGCAGTTGCGGGAAGTGGGCAACCAGATATTGCAGGTTGATAAATTAGAAAAATCTGTTGATGGCAGGTCGCTTTTTAAAAACGTCACTTTCACAGTAAACAAGGGTGACAAGATCGCATTATTAAGCCGTGACCCGTTGGCCGTAACAAGTTTCTTCAGCATTATTACCGGCGAAACAATACCTGACAGTGGTTCTTATTCCTGGGGATCGACAGTCACACATGCTTACCTGCCACAAGAGAACAGTCAATACTTTGAAAAAGAAATGAACCTTATGGATTGGCTGCGTCAATATGTACCCGATCATGTAAGGGATGTGGATGAGCCTTTCTTAAGGGGATTTTTAGGTAAAATGCTTTTCAGCGGCGATGATGTGTTGAAGAAAACAAATGTATTAAGCGGTGGCGAAAAAGTTCGCTGCATGATCAGCCGCATGATGCTGCAAAATCCAAATGTGATCTTATTGGATCAGCCAACAAACCATCTTGATCTTGAAAGCATTCAAAGCTTTAATGAACAGTGTACAGATTTCAAGGGGATCGTTTTGCTTACGAGCCATGACCATACGTTTATGGAGACTGTTGCCAACCGTGTTATTGAACTTACACCAAATGGTATTATAGACCGTCTTATGGAATTTGACGAGTATTTGGTTGATGAAAGAGTGAAAGCAATGAAAGAAGAGATGTATAAGTAAATTATTTAATTGACAAATGGTCAAATTGTTGATCGTATAGCAATTTAACATCGCAACAATTTGTCAATTCATTTCTTTAATCATAATTTTTTTCCATCTCACTTTTATTCCCCCACCATCATGAATTTGCAAAGCAATAAAACCATTGCCTGCACCGATCTTTTCATCTTTAATATAGATCATTTGATGACCATTGAGCCATGTGGTCACTTCATCACCAATCACTTTTAGTTTGAGTTTATTCCATTTACCGGTTTTTAAATATTTTTCATGTGTTGAATCAGGTTGTATCAACCAACCACGTCCATAGGATTCATAAATGCCACCTGTATGATGATTGAGAGGAGCCACTTCGCATTGCCAGCCACTGATCTTTACACCCTCTATGGATGAACGAAAGAAAACACCGCTGTTTCCATTAGCCTCCTGTTTGAATTCAAGTGACAGCTCAAAGTTTTTATAACTCTTATTTGTAGAAAGATAGCCATACTGTTTGTCCGGTCCGCTTTCGCAGATCAACTCACTTTTTTCAACATACCATTTTTCGGTTCCATTTATTGTCCACCCTGTAAGATCTTTCCCATTGAATAATGAAGTTTTATTCTGTGCACTCAATACTAATGAATAGAGCAAACAAATAATCATTGATCTGATTTTCATATTTCGATTTTATTTTCACGGAAGTTACAGATAAGTTGAATTCAGTATAAAGGATACTGCTTTCATATCTTTTGTTATCTTACTGCTTTTATGCCACAACAACACCAGGATTTTAAACGAACTATTGGATTATCTACAGCCACAGCTCTTGTCATCACTACCATTATCGGCTCCGGCATTTTTATGCGACCGGCTGAAATGGCTGCATTGCTTGGATCACCAATTTTGATTTTTTTAGTTTGGATCATCGCGGGTCTCGTTACTATGCTTTCAGTGATGGTATTGGCAGAAGTCGCAGCTATGATCCCGGAAACGGGCGGTAATTATGCTTTTATGCGCCCTATGTATGGAGATTTCTGGTCTTACTTATATGGCTGGGCTGCATTTGCAGTTATGAATTGTGCCGGCGGAGCCGGCATTGCTTTTATTACTTCTCAATACCTGGAATATTTTTTTAAGCTACCGCGTTTTTCACCAGGAATAGAACAATCCGTTATTTTTCATATCCCGTTGGTTGGAGACCTACTTCCATTGCATGACTTTGGAGTAAAAATTCTTACCATCATAATTCTATGCCTCTTCACCTGGGTAAGTTATCGGAGTACAAAATCCAGTGGCATATTAATGAATATCTTTTCCGCTGCAAAAGTTGCGGCGATCGTTTTATTGGTCGGTGGTTTATTTATTTCGGGCAAAGGGTCCTTTTCAAATTTCATTCAATCATCGGAAATAATAAAACCAGTAGGATTTGCACTCGTAACGGCTTTTGTTGCAGCATGCAACGGTGCTTTGCAAGCTTTTGATGGGTGTAATAATATGCTTAATATAACCGGTGAGATCAAAGATCCTGGCAGAAATATTCCGAAGAGTTTATTTATAGGATTGTCCACTTGTATAGTCATTTATTTGCTCATCAATGCTTCGATGATCTATGTACTTCCGGTGGATAAAATGGCCGGGTCATCATTGGTTGCATCTGATGCAGCTACCATTGCTTTTGGATCTGTCGGCGGTGGATTGATCGCATTTTTAATAGCCTTCTCGGTTGCAGGTACTACCGGATCAAATGTTTTTACACCACCGCGAATGACATTTGCCATGGCAAGGAACGGAGAATTTTTTAAAATGGCCGGTAAAGTGCATCCAAAATTTAACACTCCGGGCAATGCTCTGCTTGTTCATCTTGGATTGATGATCTTAATGGTTTTAAGCGGCTCGTTTTTTATATTAGCTGACATGTATATTTTCATTGTTTGGGCATTTAACCTGATGCTGATGATCGGCATTTTCATTCTTCGTAAAAAAATGCCTGATAAAGAAAGACCTTATCGTGTCTGGGGATATCCCTGGATACCGATCCTGGTGATCTTATTCAATGCCTTCTATCTCATCATTACACTGGTTCATGATATTCAAGACTATATTGGAGGCAAAACACAATTAATGAACTCCGTATTCGGCATCATGGTAACGGCTGCTGGTATTCCTCTTTACTATTATTTTCGTTGGAAGTACAAAAACAAAACAGAAATTGATGTCTCAAAACCGATATAGGATTTCTACGGTTTAAAAAAATAGTACGTATGTTATAGTGTCGCTAATACATCTTTTATTTAAATTAGACTTACGAACCTGATCCGGTCCTATTATCCCGTTAATCCTGCTGGGAAATACCGTATCCGCAACGGCAGGTATAATTCGCCACCAGCGAATATTCGGGCTGAACCAAAATCTCTACCAAAACAGATTAGAGACCCCGGCACTGTCGGGGTTATTTTTTTATTGTAACAGAGCCCATGCGCCTATTTTTGCCCAAATATCTTTATGCGCTACATGAAATGGATCGGGTTGTTCGCAGTGATTCTTTTGATCGTCTCTTGTTTTTTACCGTGGGTAATTATTCCTTCAAAAAATATTATTGTCAGCGGTATTGATTCTACCGGTACAAATTTTGGCAAACCCGGTTATACTCATTTTGTATTGAGTTTCTTCTTTATCATTTTTCATTTTATTCCAAAACTTTGGGCCAAGAGGTGTAATTTATTAGTAGTTGCATTGAACATAGCATGGGCAATAAGAAATTATTTTATCATTTCCATGTGCAGGGAAGGAGAATGTCCTGAAAAACAAATTGGATTATGGCTTGTGTTGCTTGCCTCAATTCTTATATTGATCGCTGCGCTATTCCCGGATATAAAATTGAAAGAAGAAAAGGAATAATTATCCTCCAAATAATTTAGCTACGCCAAAGGCGGCGCCTGCAGCAGCTGCACCAATTAACATAACTCTTACTGCACCCCACCATGCATTAACGCCAGTAATCTTACTCTTGAACCATCCAAAAACAAAAAGACATAACAATGTAACGATCACAGAAATTTTTAATCCTTCAGTTGGTGAATCAACAAAAAAGTAGGGGCTTAGCGGAACCAAACCTCCCAACACATAAGAAAGCCCAATGTTCAATGCAGATTTTGTTGCTCTTTTTGGATCAGGTCTTTCTAAACCTAATTCATATTTCATCATAAAATCAACCCACTGTTTTTTATCTGTTGCAATTTCTTCCGTGGCCTTATTTTGTAATTCCTCGCTTAAACCAATATTTTTAAAGAACTCTTTTGTTTCTTCTATTTCCCGGTGACGAAGATTCTCAACCTCATAATATTCTCTTTTTACTTCGCTGTTGAAGTGATCCTGTTCTGTTTTACCGGCCAGATAACCACCAAGTCCCATAGCTATGGAACCTGCTGCTATTTCTGCAATGCCTGCGATAACTATAATATGTGTAGAATCTACTGCGCCACTAAGCCCAGCAGCTAATGCAAATGGCACAGTAAGACCATCACTCATCCCAATAACCACGTCTCTTAAAAGATCGCTGCTTTTTAAATGTTCTTCCTTATGTAAATCATGGTGAAGGTGAGTATCCATTCAGATGATAGTTTTGGAGTTGATAGATAATGAAGATAGACTTTAATAAATAAATATAAGCTGGGAAAGGTCAATTTATCAGTTAACTGTTATCATATCTTTTAATCAAGAACTGAAAGACTCGTTCTTAGTATTTCAACACACTCCATTATTTGTTCTTTATTGATAATAAGTGGTGGTGCAAATCTTATTTTATCACCATGCGTTGGTTTTGCAAGCAATCCATTTTCTTTTAATGCAAGACAAAGTTCCCAGGCTGCTTCGTTATTCCGGTGATCGATCACAATAGCATTTAATAAACCTTTGCCTCTTACCATTGCAATATGCAGCGAGTTGATCTTTTTTAATTCCTCTCTTAATAGTTCGCCCATGGCAGCTGCATTCTCTGCCATTTGTTCTTCTTTTAATACCTGTAATGAAGTAATGGCTACTTTGGAAGCAAGAGGATTGCCACCGTATGTGCTTCCGTGTTCACCGGGTTTAATGGTCATCATTATTTCATCATCTGCAAGAACTACACTGGCAGGAATCATGCCTCCGCTTAATGC
>VBAS01000051.1:0-5197 GCA_005882975.1 Bacteroidota bacterium
CTTCGCTAAGCAGGTCGTGTAAGGTGGTATCTCCTTTCATTTTCATTTTGCTCATCACACCCAGCATTTCAAACATGTTATCAAGGTCCACTTCAAAATAAACCTCCTGTACGTTTTTGATAACATTTTTCAGGCTATCGCTCAAAACAGCATCGTCGGCACAAAGCATGTGAATAGTGCCAAAAAGATAGGATGGTTTTTTAAGGCCATTTCCGCTTATCTTCCACAGCAGCGTATTATCGTTATTGTTTTTTTGAGCCAACCCTGTAATTGCTATCATACCACCAAGTACTATTGCACTGAATCTTTTCATTTAAGTAGCTGTTATTTATTTTAGCCGAATGACATTTAATTCCCGGGCAAATTTTAAAGCAAGTTAGTTTTTTCGTTGAATAGTTAATTGGTTAATTGTGTTGTAAGGCGTACCCGCTGTTTTTATGGAAAATGCAACCTTATTACCTGTTCTTTTTTTAACATTTTAACCCCTACCCTACTACCGCTTCTTCACCGTACATCTGTTCTTTAAATTTAATGGAGGGTGAAGCAATAAATGAACCAATGGCCAGCTGCTCCCACTTTTCATCCACGGCTTTTATTGTTTCATCATCGGCTACAATAATATTAGGCCAGTCCCGCTGGAAATCATCAAATTCTTTCGTTTTCCTCGTGCCGTCCAATCCCATGCAGGCGATGTAAGTGTTAGAGCTTTGAGGTTTGAGGTGCGAAGCGGCTCGTTTACTAAGATAATAATCCCTTTTTGGATCAAGGTTATTGCAGAAGCGCCACAATGCAGTTGCCAGGTCGTTGGCGTCAACCGTATGTTCTACATACAATATCATTTTTATTCCTTCCGTCTCCTTCATGGCAACAATTTCCTGGTGCAGTTCTTTAATATGACCCTTCCTGTTTTTCTCAACTGAAATGATCAAACAGGGAATTTCTTCTTTCAGTAACGAATAGTTAATGGCTTTAATTTCTGAAAAATTTTCTTTTAGATTTCCTAACGCTGATTGCTGGTTATCTATCGGCCATTCAAAACTGTCATCCCTCTCCTCCTCAAATTTTTTCGTTCCGTCAATACACATTTTACCACCAAAACCCATTTTGCTGCAACTATGATCCAATACATCCATCGGGCCTTGTGAAAAATAAATATCAGTTGCAGGATTCATGTTTCTAAAAACATATTTAGCCAATTCCTCATAGTTCTGAATTTTCATTTTACCATCTACCAATACCAATATTTTATTAAACATCATTTGTCCGGCGCCCCACATTGCATTCATTACTTTTTGCCCTTGACCGGCATAATCTTTTTTAATTTTTGCGATCACCAGGTTATGAAATACTCCTTCCACCGGCATATCCATATCAACTATTTCGGGGATCAATGTCATTTTTATAGGCGCTAAAAAGATCCTTTCGGTTGCTTTTCCCAGCCATGCATCTTCCTGTGGCGGAATACCAACTATAGTTGCGGGATAAACCGCATTTTTTTTATGAGTGATCGCAGTAATATGAAATCGCGGATACCAATCGGGTAAGGAGTAATAACCGGTATGATCACCAAATGGTCCTTCCCATATCATTTCGTCATCCGGATCAACATACCCTTCAATAATAAAATCTGCATCAGCAGGCACTTCAATTTCCGGTTGAGTAATGCATTTCACCAAGTCCACTTTTTTCTTTCTTAAAAAACCCGCGAGCATGTATTCATCTACATTTTCGGGCAATGGTGCTGTTGCAGAATACGCATACACGGGATCGCCACCCAATGCAACGGCTACCGGCATTCGTTTATTTAATTTTTTATACTCATTAAAATGTTTGGCTGAAACTTTATGCTTATGCCAGTGCATACCAGTAAGTGTTTGTGTAAACACTTGCATTCTGTACATTCCAACATTTCTTATACCAGTATTCGGATCTTTTGTATGAATAACGGGTAATGTAACAAAAGGTCCTCCATCTTTTGGCCAGCAAGTGATCACCGGCAGTTTTGTAATGTCCGGCTCATGCATTACTATTTCCTGGCATTCACCTCTGCCATTTTTTACCGTCGGCATCCATGAAGCAAATTGATTCAACTTCGGAAGCATTTTTAATTTATCAAGTATTCCTTCCTTTGGTGCAGATAATAACTTAAATAAATTTTCTATTTCTTTTGCCACATCATCCAAATGCTGAACGCCAAGAGCCAGGCACATCCTCCGTTCACTTCCGTAAGCATTCATTAATACAGGGAAATCATAACCAGTATTTTCAAATAACAAGGCTTTACCACCCCCGGGTTGTTTACTCATGCGATCAGTGATCTCCGCCATTTCTAATTTAGGATCTACAAAAGTTTTTATGCGAAGTAACTCACCTTCTTTTTCTAAAGTATCTATAAAATGTTGCTGATTGCGGTATGCCATTGCTTAAAAATAAAACTCAAAGTTAGTATTAGTTGCCAATGAGTATTGAACAATTAACAAATAAGGAATGGCAATGTTTATGAGTTAAAGGGGAACAGTTGGACAACCATATTTTCCTTTTTTTCCAAATCCGCGACTACGGCTGCTTCCTCCACTACCGCCAAATGATGGACGAAACATTATATTAAGCCCGGTGAAGTAATACATATCTTTTTGCTTAGCGCCTCCACGTTGTGTATTCTTGGTCGGAAAGGCTGCATCTCCGCCGGGAACTTCATCGCCCCGATAAGAAAAATCAACAGCAGTTTGTCCTCTTGCAGCAAGCAGATCATTTTGATCAGGGTAATTTGTACTCACATCATCCAAATAATCCGTAAATAATTTTCTTAACCCGATCTCAAATCCTATTCTAAGATTTTCTGTGATCGCATATTTAAAACCACCACCAAAAGGTATGGTCGGCTGCCATAAGGAATAAGGTTTTTTATCGGGATATATTCCTTCTCCTTCTGTACTCAATGGTTTTAAAAAAACTTTACGTCCGGATGAATCATATGCATAGGGATCAAAATGAAAAACTCCCAGGCCCACGAAACCATAAGGAGAAAATCTCCTATCATAGAGATTGAACAAGTAATATTCACCAACGATGCTGAATTCTGATATGGCTGATTCAAAGTGTAAATTTCTCATCCGGAGGTCTTCTTTCTCACTATAAATATCACTTCCGTTTACTCTTGCAAAATTGTAAGAACCGCGTATGAGAATCTGGTCCTGCAATTCATAATGAACTGTAAGTCCAATAAAGCCGTTCGTTAATTTTTTATGATAAAGTTTGTCAAGCAAGTCACCATTATAGTTGGAAAGCCCTCCGGCTGCACCAATAAATACACGTTGTGCCGGAACAAATAAAAAATTCAATAAGAAAAGAATAAACAGGAAACCTGTTTTCATGAGTTTGATTTGCATTGGTTGTGCAAAAATAAGGCCTGAATCAATGAATTAGCCACAATTAGGCATCTTGAATCAAGATGTGGCTATTGTTGCACATTTTTGGGGCATCGGATATTATGAAGCACAGAAGAATTTTCAGCGTTGAATCCTTTGAATAATTGAGCAAATGCAGAAAACTTAATTTCAAAATTTATTCCGAAGAAATAATACCAATCCATTTCAGATGGTGTGCCTCTTTTTTCCCCATGATTAGGATAAGGCAAACCTCCTGGTATTTCATCTCCCCGATAAGCCATTTCGACTGCTTTGGCACCTTTTGCCTGCATCAGCACATTCTGATCAACATATATGCTGCTCACGTCATCAAGATAATCAGTGAAAGTTTTTCGCTGGATCATTTCCACACCAATATTTATGTTTTGGTTAATTGCGTATCGTGCCCCAAAGCCAAAGCCAAGTGCTATTTGAGTAAGCTTATATGTTCTTTGTTCTGGAAATTGAGAAAGTCCCTGCCCCTCTGTACTTAGTGGGTTTAAAAAAACTTTATTGCCACTCATATCATTAGCCCATGGATTGAAATGAAACAGTACAGCATCTCCGAATACATACGGGGTAAAATGAGATGTTGACAGATCAAGCAAGGAAGCTTCCAAACCAATTGAAACTTCTTTTATCGTTGACTTAAAACTGAGGTTGCGGGTTTTTAGATAATCACGGTTATAATGATCAGCTGCATCAATATGGCCAATTGCAAAACCTCCTCTAAAAGATATCCATCTGTTCAATGATTGGCGGATATTAATTCCAGTAGTAATTTTTGAATGAGAAAATGTAAAGCTATTTGGATTCAGATCTCCCTGGTAATTCATTTTCCCCAGGATGAAGCCGATGTAAGTTCCTTTATTCTCATCTTGTGAAAATGACTTACTGCCGAAGAATGACAAGCACAATGTGATTACCAGCAGGCTTTTAGCGCTGTTTTTCATGAAAAGGATTTGGATTGAATGGTAAAAAACTATTTGCCAAAACATATAACGTTCTGGCTTACCTAAAATTACTTTAAAGATAGACTTTATAAACTAATAAAGGCAATACCCAGACCAGGCTTGTCAGAGTAAATAATTCTACCATGATCATATGAAATCCCGGTGGCAATATCTTCAGATAAAAGCAATGGCCCATCCATATCCACATGATCAAGCAATGGCAATAAATGAGCAATAGCTGCGGTACCAATTGTAGTTTCATTCATACAGCCGATCATCACTTGCATATTGAGTTCTCTTGCTTTTTTTATCATTCTTCTTGCGGGTGTGATACCACTGCATTTTGTCAATTTTATATTTATGCCATGAAAAAATCCATGACATTTCTCCACTTCATTTTCTAATGCACAACTTTCATCAGCAAATAATGGTAAGGGAGATTTTTCATATAGAACTTTCATTCCTTCCCAGTTATCCCTTCCCAATGGTTGTTCAATCAACTCCACTCCTAGCTCTTTCAATAATGGAATTTTTTGCAATGCCTGTTCGGTTGTCCATCCTGCATTTGCATCTACTCTAAGAACTGAATCTGTATTTTGCCTCAATGCTTTTACCATTTCAATATCATCATCCGTTCCCACTTTTACTTTATAGATTGGCCAGGGTTTTTCTTTCATCTTTTCCACCATCTTTTCTATGGTATCAATGCCAATAGTATAATCAGTGACTGGGTTGTTAGAAACATCTAAATTCCAAAGTTTGTAAAGCGGCTTACCTTTCATTTTCCCATAAAGATCCCATGCAGCAATATCAAGGGCACAAACAAGAAAAGGATTA
>VBAS01000051.1:5221-24741 GCA_005882975.1 Bacteroidota bacterium
CAAATTTTTCAACAAAAGGTTTTTTCTTTTCTAATTCATCGATCATTTGTTCAACTGTGATATCATAATATTTAATAGAAGGTGCTTCACCATAACCTTTTATTCCGAAATGTTCCAGTTCAATTATTAATGTCGGCTGATGAGTCTTTGTACCGCGGGAAATTGTAAATGGATAACGAAACGGAAGATTGAATTTGTAGTAATTCACTTTCATGCAACAAATATAGGATGGGAAATTTTACACTCTTGTGAGTTCTGGAAATAAATAAGCTAATAAGTTAATTACGCACTGGTCATTCCTGTTACTAAGGTTTAAAGTATAATTTCAAATTGACCTTATTAACCTTAGTAAAAAAATAAAGTAGCTATTATACCTTATTACCTTATAAATAATTGAATGCTGAATAAAAAAACCAAAGCTATCTTCCGCTGCCTTGAATATAATCACTGAGCTCTTCATTAAATTCATTTTCATTATTGAGATCCTCCAGCAGTAAATGCATCCTGTATTTCCATTGGTTATTGGGATCTGCAGGAACATTTATTCTTTCTTCATGTGGGTTTTCTCTACGCAGTTTTTCACTCATACCAAGAATATCCTGGAGTTGAAAAACACTCCACATTGCCGGTGAATATAAATGCTGAATAATGATAGCACGATTCACCCATGGCTCGCAATAAACTGGAGGATTGCCATAATGTCCAAGTATATGATGATAGAATGAAGATATTTTTGTCCTGTCTTCTTCCCACCAGCCACGGATAGTACTCATATCATGTGTTGATGGAGTAATGACAGATAAATATGGCGCTTCTTCCGGAAGAAAAAATTCTGATCCCGCTTTTTTGGGCATACGTTGAATTTCCAAACTAAGAATGCCAAGTTGTTCCATTACATCAGGCACACAATGCGGCACCATTCCAAGATCTTCACCGCAAATAAGCATGTTTGTAGCACGTTTCAAATAAGGAAGTTTATGCATTGCTTCCTTCATCCAAAAATCATCCTGGCGTTTGAAAAAATAATTTTTGTAAAGATCATATAGCTTTCTTTTTTGCTCATCGTCAAGATAGCGGAAAGAAATTGTTCTGTCAGCACCGATCCTGAAATGAAATTGTTTTCCTTCCGTACCCGGCTCTTCAAAAAGGATAACATTAGAGAGCAAGTCGAATAAACCCGTTTTTACTTTTTCATTATCCTTATCTTCTTCCTGCGAAGCAATGTATGCTTCTACTTTTCTTTGCGTGTCAAATTCGGGTTTAAGATCATACAAGCCATATTCTTTTCTTATAAGAAAGTCTGCTTTTATTCTTACTGAAAAATTGCCGAATATTTCATCAAGCACTGCATCGTTAATAAAAGGTTTGCAAAAACGATCATGATCAAACCACATTCCTCTTTCGCCAAATTCATTTATATGTACAGTTATCGCCGGCACAAAATGTCCCATGATACCTTCCACTGCATCAATTGGAATGCTCCATATTCTAAAGAATCCAAGTATATGATCAATACGGAATGCATCGAAGTAATTGCTCATCTGCTCAAATCGCTTGCGCCACCATTCAAAATGATCTTCCTGCATTTTTTTCCAATTGTAAGTTGGGAAACCCCAATTCTGTCCTTTTACAGCAAAGTCATCAGGCGGTGCTCCCGCCTGGAAATCGAGGTTATATAGTTCCGGATCAACCCACGCATCGCACCCATAACGATAAACGCCAATGGGAATATCCCCTTTAAATACAATTCCTTTTTTATGACAGTAATCAACAGCTTCTTTTAATTGCTTATGTAAATGAAACTGCACAAAGTAATGAAATGAAATCTCCCGGTAAGAGGAAGAATTTTTTGCTGAAAGTTTTTCAACCAGCTTTTTATTGTAAACAGAAAAATTTTCCCATTTACCAAAATCAGAAGTTTGATATTTGTCACGCAAATAGCAAAAAGCCGCATAAGGCATCAGCCAGTATTTATTTGCATGATAGAATTCTTTATACTCTTCATCATCAAAAAATTCACTTGAAACAGTGCTAAAAATATCATTCAGCACTTCCAGTTTTGTTTTTACCACTTCTACATAGTCCACATAAGAAAGCTTATTCAACTCTTGTTGCTTTTCAGTCAGTGCTTTGATCTTAGCCACATTTGACTTACCGGCGACTTTTTCCAGATTTATATAAACAGGATGTAAGGCAAATGCAGATATTGCTGCGTAAGGATATGAATCGGACCAGGTGTGATTAGCAATTGTATCATTTACCGGTAATATCTGTATAAGACGTAACCCGGTTTTCTTTGCCCAATCTGCCAGCAGTTTCAGATCAGTAAATTCTCCTACGCCAAAACTTTTTTTACTACGCAGACTAAATACAGGGATCGCAACTCCGGCTCCTTTCCATGTATTATTGGCTAAATGGATAAACCCATCATGAAGAACAACCAATTTCTTTTTTTCCGGTTCTGCAAATACGATCCTGTTATCACCGTCTTCAAAATGGGTAAAGAGTTTTTCTTTTTTATTATAAATACCGTACTTATATGCTAAGGGAAAAACTTCTTCTGAAAGATCCAGTTTACATGTCCACCAGTTACCCTCTTTTTTTAAAAGAATTGGTTTTATCATTTGCCATTCACCCATTTCTTTCCCACTTCCGCCGATGCAAACACACTCATTGTTTTTAAGTAGTGGAGCTTTTACTTTAAAAATATGAGTACACTTTTCTTTAGATCTTACTGATGATTTTGAGGAGGGTCTTTTTAATAATATATCAGCAAACGGAGTTGAATAAAAAGCATTTTCATATTCACCCGCATGATTCCAGGTGTCGATGAGCTGCAATTCTTTTATTCCATGTGCAGGCCCTTCAAGAAAACGGTCTTTTCCGAACTCAGGGATTATCTCGCCATCTTTGTTTTGAAGTATATACTTATAATGAAATGCAGAAGCTTCTTCCTTATCGATCTTAATATTGGCTATCCAAAACTCATCGTTCAAATAGGTCATTGGAATAGCACCTTTTATAAGGTCCGTACCCAACTCCCCGTTATCGCTAATCCACAATGATTGCCCAAAAGAAGTCTTGAAACGCAAATAAAACTGTATTCTCATAAATTAGTCAGACATGCAGATAATCAATTGTTAAGGCTTGAATTCCATGAAAGCTTAAAAACTGTGTTCTATCGACACATTGACGAAAGTAATAAAAAACTTCATTTAAAAATGCGATTTTTAGCGAGACTATAGCGATCAGCTTAATCTTCTATCATGAAAAGAGATTTTACCCACTGGCAAAGACTATTTCTTTTTTGTCTTGGACTATTTATTGCCGGAGCTTTTGCAATGAAATGGATAGAAAATGACCTGCTTTTTAATAATCGGAAGATCTCAATTCTTGGATTGGAGTTGTTTTATCACAAAGAAAAGATCGTCGGGATCTTTTCTGGTATCAGTGATAAAGTGAAGACCATTCTTGAATATCATTTGAGTTTCGATTTTATTTTTATGGCTGGTTGTTATCCTGGGATAACCTGCCTTTGTATCATGGCTTCAGCAAAAGCTTCTGGCAAAAACATAAAGAAGATACTATTCACCCTTGCTTCCCTGCAGATCTTTGGTTGGACCTTTGATGTTATAGAGAATTATTATTTGCTCAAGTGGTTAAAGAATCCTGTGATCGGGGATGAATTTGACTTTTATCATGTAGTTGTTTACAGCAAATGGATAATTGCATTAACAGGAGCTTTATTTGCAATTGTCATTTTTGTGGGCTCAATGTTCAAAAGAAAAAATCTGAAATCCGCAATCTAAAATCTTAAATTAATTCCGCTCCCTTATCTTTGCGCCAACAAATTTTTAACGAATGGAGCAGCAAAAGAATTCTACGATGATCTGGTGGGTTATATTTCTTGCATCAACAGCCGGACTAATTTTTGCGATCTATAGCCATTGGGAATGGCTTACACTTATTTTACCTTTCGTTGCTACCTCTTTCGTAAAGGCATTAAGAATAATGTAAAGATTTTATTTTCACCTTTACCAACACGACGACTAACTAATTGCTTATAAAAAAACCCGGCCTCGGCCGGGTTTTTAGTTTTCATCAGTTAAGGTTCCATCTGCGCATCATGGCACTGGCAGACTTTGCTTGTCTTTGCCTGTTCCACATATCCTGCACAGTAAATAACTTCTTATTCTGATCTTTTTCATTTGTGGTTTTCGCCACCGTTTCTTTTACTTCTTTGAACAATTGATCTTTTGCTTTTTTGTCTAATTGTTCATGTCCGGGCATAATAATGCTCTTCATAAAACTCTCCTTTTTTTTAATCTTTCGGCTAACAATCGTCTGAGCTGGGAAGTAATAAAACCAGGGAAATTTAAATAGGACTGGTTAGGTTACGTTCTTTGTAGTTGTTTATTTTCTTGCTCAGTTATGAGATGCAAATATACGAATGAAACGCTTACTATACAAATGAATGGAGTAGTAATTTGATAAACGGTTGTTTGTTGCAATCATTATTTTTTCAATTACAAACGATTAGCACTTAATAACTATTTTTTCAAAATTTCATTGGAAAAATGGGTTACCTCAGTTGTTTATTGATTTGCAGTAGATAGCAGATGATACTGAATAAAGAAGTTGCACAATTATTAACAACCATGCAACTTGATTCACAAAAAACTACAATGTGGTTTTTATTCATCATCTATTTTTTACCGAATTGTACATGTTCATCTTCAAGAATTTCAGGGCTATCAATTTTTATAGTTGACGAAGTGCTTGCTATAAGATTCCAGGTTTTTGTTAATAATACCAATGGATTGCTCGCACCAATATTTATTGCAATTGCAGCTTTAGAAGTGGAACCATAATAAGTAACAGCTGGTGTATAGTTCCATGTTCCGTTGGTGGTGTTCCCATTATCAATAACAGTAAGGGCTCCGTTTGCAGAAAAAGTAAACACCATATTGGAAAATTTTGAGGTTTTATCTTCTGTTTTTTGCGTAAACGAACTTACAACCCAGCTACCTGATATTAATACTGTAGTGAGATCGGCTGAAGTTGGCGAAGTAGCTGTAGTAGTGTTTGGTGCTACATAACTTTTAGAACAGGATGCTAAAATTGAAGCAGCTACAACCACAGATAGCAGTTTATTAAAGTGTTTTTTCATGATTAATAGATTTGAATTAAGTAAATAATTTAAATCTTGGTAACCATGAGGTAACGGTTTGTAATCGGGGTTTTAAAAAAATCTTTAAATTTCAAATAAAAGGAGAGAAACTATCCTACCTGGTTTATAAACAATGGCAAACCAGAGCTCCAATCATCATCCATATAAAGTTCAAATGAATAACGACCAGCTTTTTCAAATTTCATTTGATTAAAATTAAAAACAAGATTAATAGTGGAGTATTGACCGTTTTGTGGGTTTGGAATATTCAGGTTCCCTTCTATTGGTTGTATGATTTCTTTTCCATCTACATTAATAAATCGTAAACGCATATTATGCTCGCCAGTTTCTTTTTCTGAGAAACGTAAACGACAGGCAACACAGAACGCAGATTGTATAAATGGAAACTGTTTCGAATTAATTCCATCAAAAGTTCCTACAACAGTTAGCTTGCCACCATTATCCTGAGCAAAATCGCAGAGGGTGAAGATTTCTATTTCCATTCTACTTTTTTTAAAAATTAATACATTTTAAGTTTCTCTTTCCAATTCATCTCCCCTTTTACCTGCTTTATAAAATGCTCATTCTTGTTTGCATAAATACATTGCTGATCGAGTATTTCAAAAAGACGCTGCATTTCTTTCTTCTTATACTGCTTTACATGCAACAAAACAGTCTTAATCGGCAAAGAATATTTAATTGTCAAAACCAGGCTCACACCATGACCATGATAAGAACTATTGTAATCAAGTGAAGTTATATCTAACCAGCGGATATCTCTTTCTTTGAACACGTCTCTAATTACTATTCCCTGATGGCTGACTGATATTTTACTTCTTAGATTAAAATAGAATATTGCTCCAAACATTACCACTCCGGCAACTGTCCACCATTTCCTACTATCATTGGTTCCAATAGTAATAAAAAAAGCAAACAAAGAAAGCAAAGCAAATACTCCACTAAACCATTTGCTGAAATTGTTTTTACAGAGCTCGAAATTTTCGACGATCGCATTCATATCTCAAAAATAAAACCGCAGCCTTTTATAGCTACGGTTTTCCATTATCTCATCCTAATGCTTTCAAATCACATCAATCAAGGCCCTACTTCACCTCCTCAAACGGTACATCTTGTACATTCTCTGCATTACCATTTCCACTTTGTTGTTGGCCTGGACCTGCGCCAGCATCAGCACCCGGTTGTTGTGCACCACCACCTTGTTGCTGTCCTGCATTATAAATATCCTGGCTTGCTGCTGTCCATGCATTATTCAGTTCTGTGCTTGCTACTTCTATTGCAGCAAGATCCTGTGCTTTATGTGCATCTTTTAACTTCGTTACAGCAGCTTCAATAGCTGTTTTCTTATCAGCCGGAATTTTATCACCGTATTCTTTTAATTGTTTCTCTGTTTGGAAAACCAGACTGTCAGCTGTATTTAGTTTTTCTATTTTTTCTTTTTCCGCCTTATCTGATGCTTCATTCATCTTTGCATCATTCTTCATTTTTTCTATCTCTTCTTTTGTCAAACCACTACCAGCTTCAATGCGTATCTTTTGTTCCTTCCCTGTGCCCTTATCTTTTGCAGTTACATGAAGAATACCATTGGCATCAATATCAAACACTACTTCGATCTGTGGCATACCACGAGGTGCCGGTGGAATATTATCAAGATTGAAAACTCCCAAAGTCTTATTATCCTTTGCAAGGCTTCTTTCTCCTTGTACAACGTGTATTTGTACACCAGGTTGGTTATCGCTGGCAGTGGAAAACACTTCTGATTTCTTTGTAGGAATTGTTGTGTTACTTGGGATCAGCGGCGTCATTACGCCACCGAGTGTCTCAATACCCAATGAAAGCGGCGTTACATCCAATAACAATACGTCTTTTACTTCGCCGGTTAATACAGCGCCTTGTATCGCAGCACCAACTGCTACCACTTCATCAGGGTTCACACCTTTGTGTGGTTTTTTACCAAAGAATTTTTCAACGATCTCCTGCACTTTTGGGATACGTGTACTACCGCCCACCAATATTACTTCATTGATCTCGGATATATTCATACCTGCATCCTTCACTGCCTGCTCACATGGTTTTAAACAGCGCTGAAATAAACTATCAGCTAATTGCTCAAACTTTGCACGGCTTAATTTTTTTACTAAGTGCTTAGGTACTCCGTCAACCGCGGTTATATAAGGAAGATTAATTTCTGTTTCAGAAGAGGAACTCAATTCAACCTTTGCTTTTTCAGAAGCTTCTTTCAAACGTTGCAAAGCCATCGGGTCTTTGCGCAGATCGATCGCTTCATCTTTTTTAAATTCATCAGCCAGCCAATCCATCACCACTTTATCAAAATCATCACCCCCAAGGTGTGTATCACCGTTGGTTGATTTTACTTCAAATACTCCTTCTCCCATTTCAAGGATCGAGATATCGAACGTACCACCACCAAGGTCAAACACCGCTACTTTATGATCATGTTTGTCTTTATCCAAACCATAAGCCAGCGCCGCGGCAGTCGGCTCGTTCACGATACGTCGAACATTTAACCCGGCAATTTCACCAGCTTCTTTTGTAGCCTGGCGCTGCGCATCGTTAAAATAGGCCGGCACAGTGATCACTGCATCGGTCACCTCCTGGCCAAGATAATCCTCAGCGGTTTTCTTCATTTTCTGAAGCACCATCGCCGATATTTCCTGTGGTGTATAAGGCCTGCCATCTATGTCAATACGAACAGTATTATTGTCACCTTTTACCACTTTATAGCTCCAGTGACTTATCTCTTCGGTTACTTCATCGTAGCGTCGCCCCATAAAACGCTTCACACTCGAAATAGTATTATGAGGGTTGGTGATGGCCTGTCTTTTAGCCGGATCACCTACTTTACGTTCGCCATTTTTAAGAAAAGCCACTACAGACGGCGTTGTGCGACGTCCCTCGTCGTTGGCTATTACAACTGGTTCGTTACCTTCCATTACGGCAACGCAGCTATTAGTAGTACCAAGGTCAATTCCAATTATTTTTCCCATTGTATAAAAAATTTAAGGGTTCAGCCCTGATACTCAATGATAGTGCCATCAACAGAATGTGTGAAAAATTGGCAGGAAATGAGTTTAAAGTCTGTAGTTATTAGTTTGTGGTTACCAACAACAGTTCCTTAATAAAACGTCCCTTGCGACGCACAGCCTGCACTGAGCAAAGCGAAGTGTTCATCATTCTGTAATTCTATTCGGCGGTCCTCTGACGAAGAAATTTCAAATCCCTAACTTCAAACCACAAACTAAAAACTACAAACCTGGAATGGGTCTGGATCATACTCGGAAGTATTTTATGCATCATTGGTATTATTGGCAGCCTGTTGCCTTTATTGCCCGGCCCTCCAATCGCATATGTGGGTATACTTCTACAATTATTCCGCAAACCTGATCCCTTTGAATCTAAGACCTATTGGATCTTTGCCGGAGTAGTTGTGCTTTCGTTGGTTCTGGATTATCTCATTCCAATTTGGGGAACTAAAAAATCCGGAGGCACCAAATACGAAGCATGGGGCTGTACGCTTGGTTTTCTCGCAGCTTTTTGGATCGGACCGTGGGGAGTTATAATCGGGCCATTTGCTGGTGCTTTTATCGGCGAGTTGATTGGCGGACAAGATTCTCATAAATCATTAAAGTCAGCAGTTGGTTCCTTTGTTGGCTTTCTCCTTGGATCATTTTTAAAGATCGTCGTTTGTTTTTTTATGCTTTACTGGATCATTGCAAGCATTTAGCAAGATTCAATAAATCATCTGTATGTCGATCAGGTATTTTTGAATTAGGTGAATAATATTTTTCTTTTGCTCCGTAGGAGCAAATGGTGGTTAGAAACAATCATAATATTTAGCACCAGATGTCCCATAGGGACGTTTCGTGCAATCTGAAATTTTGCTACCTATGAATCGTCTCGATGGGACGAACAAATAGTCAAGCTTATTCTTGTAATTTTATTTTTGAGAAAATAATTTTTATGGCCAATACCATTTCAGATAAACTAAAAATAAAAGCCGGCTATACATTGCTGACGTTAAATGAACCTTCTGGTTTTCAAAAAGGATTGAATGGATTACCTAAAGGTGTAAAGGTTATTGAGTCAGGAAAAGATTATAACCAGGTGCATTGGTTTGTATCGAACAGGGCTCAATTAGAAAAAGAAATGAGTAAGGTGATGAAACTGGTAAAACCTGAAGTGACCGTTTGGGTCTATTATCCAAAAGGCACATCAAAGGTTCAAACTGATCTTACAAGAGATAAGGGCTGGGACTGTTTATTGGCAGAAGGTGATAAACTAACCTGGATAAGTTTGATCTCTTTTGATGATACTTGGAGTGTATTTGGTTTCCGTGCAAAGACTGAAGCAGATAAAAAGAAAGAAGCAAAACCAAAAGAGGAAAGAGAAATTTTTAAATGGGTAAATCCTCAAACCAAAGAAGTAAAACTGCCCGATGATCTTGCTGCTACTTTAAAGAAAAATAAAAAAGCATCTGATTTTTTCAATGCACTTTCTTTTACCAACAAAAAGGAATACATCGAATGGGTCGTTACTGCTAAACGTGAAGAAACAAGAAAAGAAAGAGTTGATGGAACGATTGAGAGACTGAGTAAGAATTGGAAGAATCCACGAAATATTTAGATGATAGTGGACAGATAATAACTGATAATTGCAGAAAGCACCATCATTTTTCAGTTATCATCTATCATCTCAAATTAGTAATTTTAACTAATGAACCTGACGAATGATACATATTTGAGGATCGTTAACGCTAAAATGTATATTGACGAAAACTACCAGGAACCGATCGATCTGGAAGTAGTTTCAAAAAAAGCATTTATCTCCAAATTTCATTTTCATCGTTTATTCAGAAAAGTTTATCGGCAAACACCTCATCAATACATAACAAGAAAACGAATTGACAAAGCCAAAGACCTGCTTGCAGAAAACAAACCTGTAAACGAGGTTTGTAATGAGGTCGGGTTTGAAAGCATTGGCTCCTTCAGCATTTTATTTAAAAAAGAAATTGGCTTCGCCCCTACTTACTATCGCAATATGGCCTGGCTAAAAAAACAAGAAGCCAAACAACAGCCGAAGAAATTTATCCCGCATTGCTTTATTGATTCCTACAAATTGGATAAATAATTATTGATCATTAAAAGCAAGATTCAATAAGCATTTCATCTTTCTCTCAACTTACCTTTATAAAAAACCCGACCATGCAACTAATTACTTATTTGACATTCGCAGGTAATTGCGAAGAAGCCATCAACTTCTATAAAGAGGCTTTGGGAGGAAAAATAATTCAACTTTCTCATATGGGCGATGGACCAATGGAAGTTCCTGAACATTTAAAAGGGAAAGTCATGCATTCAAGACTTCAAATTGGAGAAAGCGTATTGTATATGTCAGACAATTTCGATCCTGCATCTATTCACCAGGGAAATAATGTTCATCTCTCTTTACAAATTGATGATGCCACAGAACTTGAAAAATTATTCACTAATCTTTCCGCCGGAGGAAAAATAGTAAGGCCACTTGAAAAACAGTTTTGGGGAGCCATCTTCGGAATGTTCGTTGACAAGTTCGGCATTCACTGGATGATGAATTGCGAATTGTCCCCAAGAACTCCTTCGGAGAAAAAAGAATCAGCATTAAATTAATAATTGAAAAAATTAAATTATGATCACCAAACTTTCTCATACATCATTCTTTGTAACCGACCAGGACAAAGCTTTTGATTTCTATGTAAACAAACTTGGCTTTAAAGTAAATACTGATGTAAAAATGGAAAATGGCTTTCGCTGGCTTACGGTAAATCCTCCCGATCAACCTGACCTTGAGATCATTCTTTTTCCTGCGAATGGGGCAAATGGTTTTGATGATGATGTGAATGCTGCGCTAAAACTTTTATTGGATAAGGGAGTAATGGGCGCCGGCGCAATGTACACTTCTGATTGTCGCGCCACCTATGAAGAATTAAAAGCAAAGGGAGTCACTTTCAAATCAGAACCGAAAGAACAATTTTATGGAATTGAAGCCATCATAACAGATGGATGCGGTAATTGGTTTAGCATGACCCAGCCAAAAGAAGGAATGTAATAAAAAATTATTCCTGCTTTTTGTTTTCGTTGAAGCAAATAACTTTTGCTTCCATTGCTTCCTGAAGTTGTATAAATACAGCTAATGCTATCACAGTTTTAGTATTTGGTTGATCAAAATAAAATGTGAATTTCACCGGGATATTGAATAGCAGAATTTCGGATGGGATGATTGGATACGATAGTGAAGCAGCGTACAAAATACATCCAGCATAGATTTTTTGCAATCGTAGAATTACTGATTTGTTAAAAAAGTTATTTGAAGCTTTCGTTCATTTCTGATTAAAGGTATTTTTGATGTCATGTTCAATTCCTTGAAACCCACTTACCTCTTTATTTATTTTTTGTTTTTGCTGGCAACTTCTTGTTCAAAGAAGATCATTCCTGATAAACCTTTTCTTTCGAAAACAAATTTTAAAATGGACTCTTTACCTGAATCTGAATTGAATATTCCTATCCAGGTAAATATGAAACCACTTTATCAACTTGCAGAAAAAAAAGTTGCACTGGTATATGAATCCCCCAAATGGCCGGATGATTGGATCACTATCGACTGCGCCAACAGGTATAAATATCAATTCGTACGTGGACCATTGCAATTTTCTGCTGCAGGCAGCTCAATGAATTTGGGTTTTACTGGTTATTATAAAATAATTGGGTCAACAAGAGTTTGCCTTGGCAGTACAGTTGTATCTCCATGGACACCCGCTTGTCGTTGCGGATTTGAAGAAGGTGAAAGAAAGGTAAAGATCAGTTTTATAAATACAGTTAAAGTTTTACCAGACTTTAAAATAAACCTCAGCGTAATAAGACAAGAACCGGTGCCGATCGATAAATGCACCGTATGTATTTTTGGCGCAGATATTACAAGCCAGGTAATGAAGGGCTTAAAAGATGAGCTTGATCTTGCAAAAAAAGGGATCGAAGATTCTTTCGGAGTTGTTGATTTGAAACCGCAGGTTCAGCAATTATGGAATAAACTAAACACTTCTTATAACCTTTATGGATTAGGTTGGTTAAAGATCAATCCGCAAAAGATCAGGCTTACAAGTTTAGTTGCCCGCAATGATTCCTTAAATATTTTTCTGGGAATGACAGCAAAACCCGTTATCAGTTTTGAAAAAACAAGCGATCTTATGACGCTGGCTCCTGATCTTGATAATTCAGTTTCGAAACCGGGTTTTAATATTTTCTTAGATGCCGTTTTAAGTTACGATTCATTAAGCAATATCATAAATGCCCAATTAAAAGGAAAAGAATTTGATCTTTCGAAAGGAAAATCAAAAAAGGTTCTCGTCGTAGAAGATTGCAGGATCTACGGAACGGGGAATGAAAAGCTTATTATTAATTAAAATGGGTTTTTCTGGAAGTAGTAGCGGCATTGTCTATTTTACAGGCAAACCTTTTTATGATGCCGCTAAAAAAATGATCGAAGTAAGAGACATTGATTTTGATGTAAAAACAAAAAGTCTTTTATTGAGGTCTGCAGATTGGCTTTTCAATAAACGGATCATTAATGAAATAACCCGTGTATCACATTTTGATCTTTCAAATTATATTGATACTGCAAAAATTCTGATCAATAAACAATTAAATACAGAGTGGATCAAAGGAGTTAAAAGCAATGGATCAATTAATGATCTGAAAATTTCTGGGTTCTACCCATTAAAGGACTACTTTATAATCCGGAGTAATGCCAACGGCAACCTCGTGATAAAAGTGGATGCAATGAATTTTAATTTGCAATGATCAGTTTACCCTGAATGCAAATTTCTTTTGCGAAAAATAGCTGAACGCCACCACAAAAAATGTCGTTGCGATCTTTGCAGGGAGTGGCCACCAGCCAAAAACCTCGACGAATAATTTCAAAAAGCCATAGTTAAGCAGGAAACATACAAACACCACAGAAAGATACTTTGTCATTTGCACTCTTTTCCTTGTGGTTGCAGATTCGGGGAACACAACGTAACGCATCAGGAAAAAACCTGTTACAAAAGTGATTGGAAATGAAAATAAGAATGCGGCAATATGCGGACTAATGGCTATTGACCCGATATGTACCACCTGTTCATGCAATACATAGTGAATTATGATCGTAAAAAGAATGATATCAAAGGCAGTATTGCTTCCACCACAAGCCGCATATCGAAATGTTTGCTTGTCCATTAATTTGCTAAAAGGCGGATAAAAGAAATCAATAAGCGCAATGATCCTGTCCTTAATGCTATAGACTACTTCTTTCATGAACCGTCAAAGATACAGGTTGCTTTTTGCAGATACAACCCGCCGGGAAACTACTATTTTTGCAGGCATCGCAAATAACATTCGAATAACAAATCATAGAAGAGATGAGCATTGCAGAACAAATAAGAAAGGCGGCTAAAACTACAATCGAGAATCTTTATAGTCTGACCATTGATGAAAAAGATATACAGATCAATGAGACCAAACCAGAATTTGAAGGCGACTATACATTGGTTTTGTTTTCATTTATTAAGCAGCTAAAAAAATCACCAGACCAACTTGGTAAAGAGATCGGCGATCATCTTGTAAATAATAACCCTGATCTTTTTTCAGCATATAATATCATAAAAGGGTTTTTAAACCTGACTGTTCAAAATAAATACTGGGTTGAGTTTCTTCAAAAGAATTATTCTGACTCAAACTATGGAAAGAAGAATTCCCTTGACAGAAAGGTTATGGTTGAGTATTCTTCGCCCAATACAAACAAACCTCTTCATCTAGGTCATTTAAGAAATAATTTTCTGGGATGGAGTGTAGCAGAAATTTTAAAAGCGAATGGAGCTGAAATAACAAAAACCTGTATAGTCAATGACCGCGGCATTCATATTTGTAAAAGCATGATAGCGTGGCAACTTTTTGCAAATGGAGAAACGCCAGAAAGCACAGGAAAAAAAGGCGACCATTTTGTTGGAGACTATTATGTAAAATTCAATGATGAATACAAAAAACAAATAGATGAATTAATAGCAAACGGTAAGTCCAAAGACGAAGCAGAGAAAGAAGCGCCAATCATGAAAGCTGCTCAACAAATGTTATTTAACTGGGAAGCTGGCAAACCAGATGTTATTGAGCTATGGAAAAAAATGAATAGCTGGGTGTATGATGGTTTTGATATTACTTATAGACGTATAGGAAGTGATTTTCAAAAGATCTATTACGAAAGCAATACCTATCTTCTTGGAAAAGACATCGTGAAAGAAGGTTTGGAAAAGGGTGTGTTCTATCAAAAAGAAGATGGAAGTGTTTGGATCGATCTGACTGCTGATGGACTGGATGAAAAATTAGTGATGAGAAAAGATGGCACTTCAGTTTATATAACCCAGGATATTGGATTGGCTGAACAGAAGTTCAATGAATATAAACCCAATGAAAGTATTTATGTAATAGGTGACGAACAGAATTATCATTTAAAAGTTTTAAAACTGATCGCAGAAAAATTGAACCTCCCGGGTGCAGAAGGAATTTATCATTTGAGTTATGGAATGGTAGAACTGCCAACGGGAAGAATGAAAAGTCGTGAAGGAACTGTTGTGGATGCGGATGATATGGTTGATGAAATGGTAGCAATAGCAGGTAGGCATACGGAAGAATTAGGTAAAGTGAAAGACTTTACAAGTACTGAGTTAAAAGAGTTATATGATACTTTAGGTATTGGTGCATTAAAGTTTTTTTTGCTTCGTGTTGATCCCAAAAAGAGAATGATCTTTAATCCTGAGGAATCCATCGACTTTCATGGATTTACAGGGCCATTTGTTCAATACACACATGCAAGGATCAAATCAATTTTGAGGAAAGAGAAAGCAGTCGACAGTCCACAGTCAATAGTGGACAGCACTCTTTTAAAGTTGGAAAAGGCTCTTATAGTGAAACTTGAACAATACTCAACAATTGTTGAAGAAGCAGCAACCGAACATAATCCATCTGTATTGGCGATCTATGCATTTGAGCTGGCAAAAATGTTTAACGCATTTTATACTGAACATTCGGTGATGAATGCAGAATCAGATGAAAAGAAACAACTCAGATTAAAACTTTCTGAAATGACGGCGAATGTGATTGCTTCGGCAATGGGATTGCTTGGAATTAAAGTCCCCGAAAGAATGTAAAGTGAAAAGCTGAATAAAGAACAGAAACCTGGAGAGTGCCCTTCGCTTCGCTCTGGGTAAACTGTGCAACTGCAGTTAAATAGTAATTCATAGGCTGGCTACATAAATAAAAAACCTCCGCAAAAGGGAGGTTTCAATTTTTTTATACCTATGTTTTTACATTCCCGGCATTGATTTTTTCTGTTTGTACTTTGCAAGATCCGGATCCATTTCTATTGCCTTGTCGCAAAGCGCAACACCTTTTTCCTTCTCTCCTTTTTTCTGGTAACTCATCCCGATCATATAAAGTGATTGCGCATTTGTTTTATCAAACGTCAGCACTTTATCCCAATAATCGATGGCATCCTGGTATTTGCCGGAATAATAATAAGCCTCTGCAACCATATTAAGAATATTCAGATCGCTTGGTTTCTTTGTAAGAATATCTTTTAAGATCGTCATGGCTTCATCAAGCTTGCCCACATTCAAATAAGCTACTCCAAGGTTTTCCATGTAATCGTTGTCTTTCTTATATCCTTTTTCACCGGCCAGTAAAATATATTTTAAAGATTCTTTATCTGCATTCATTGCATAATAAATAAGCCCTAGCTCATAGATCCAGCTATTTTTATCCGGGGCCAATTCTATCGCTTTATCAAAATAAGGAACAGAAAGTTTATAGTTCATCATGTCTGCATAACTGCGTGCAATCAGGTAAGGTATCTCAGCATTTTTCGCATCTTCTTTTTCTGCAGCCTGCAAATATTTTATTGCTTCACCATAATCATCTCTATCGTAATAAATCTTTCCAAGGAAGTAACTTACTTTTTCATTAGGGTCAGCCTTCTTTAATTTATCAGCATAGGTGATCGCATCATCAAAGTGTTTTGTATTAAAAGAAAGATTTAATAATTGCTTGTACAATGCAGGCGAATTGTCTCCCATCTGCTCCAGTTTCTGATACATTTCTCTTGCCTGTGCATACTTGTTTAAGCCCATCAACACATCGGCAAGCTCTGTAACGATCGCTTTATCGTTAGGATTATACTTATAAGCTTTGTCAAGGTTTTTCCAAACCTCAAGCTTACGTCCTGCTTGCTTTTCTGTTAATGCTTTTTGATAGAAAAAATTGGCACTGTCTGCCTGCGAGTAAGTTGCTATTGCAACTCCAAAGCTAAAGATGGTTAGTAAAAAAGATCTCATAGGGTGTATAATTAGGATTTTAAAAAACGGACTTACTGGTAAAAGTAATTTCTTAAGTTGGTAAATCATAGCCTTTAACCTCCATAAATTTTATTACAAAAAGTTGTCAAATAGATCACTTTAATATAATGGCGGCTAATGGCGGTAGATTCAATGTTAACTTATAGCGTTTATCATCTTTATCAATGAGTTCGGATCTTATATCAGGATTAAAAACGTTTCCTGTTCCCCAATATTTTGCTGAATCTGAATTGAAAATCTCCTTGGTAAATTCCTTGTCCTGGATGTAAATATCCCAATCATTTCTAACGACTGGCGTTAGATTAAGTATGATCAACAGATCGTCTTCTTTCTTCTTTCCTTTTCTTTTATAGCAAATAACTGATTCTGCACGATGATTCAGATCAACCCACTCAAACCCTTCAATGTTAAACTGATTTTGAAAAAGCGCTGTCTCAGCAACCAATATTTTATTCAAATCGGCTACACAATCTTTCAATAACCGATGACCGTCGTGTTGCAACAAAAACCAGTCCAATTCTGATTTATAATTCCATTCACTTGTTTGTCCAAACTCGTCACCCATAAATAAAAGTTTTCCACCGGGATGCGTCCACATATATGAATAGAGCAAACGAAGGTTTGCAAATTTTTGCCATTCATCTCCTGGCATTTTATAAAGCATCGGGCTTTTGCCGTGTACGATCTCATCATGACTCAAAGGCAACATAAAATTTTCATCATAATAATACATCATACTGAAAGCAAATTTATCCTGGTGATGTTGGCGATGAATAGGATCAATTTTAAAATAATCAAGTGTGTCATGCATCCAACCCATCATCCATTTCATTCCAAAACCAAGTCCCCCATTCCATGTCGGTTTTGAAACACCCGGCCAATCAGTAGCTTCTTCCGCTATGGTTTGAACATCTGGAAAGTCACGGAAGATGGTTTCGTTGAGATCTTTTATAAATGCAATTGCTTCCAGGTTCCCATCACCACCATATTCATTTGGCTCCCATTGACCATGAGTCCTTGAATAATTTAATTTCAGCATTGAGGAAACAGCATCTACTCTTATTCCATCAATATGAAACATATCAAACCAATATCTTGCACTGCTTATTAAAAACGATTTTACCTCTCCCCTTTTATAATTAAAGATATAACTGTTCCAATCCGGATGAAATCCTTTGCGCATATCTGCATACTCATAAGTATGTGTGCCATCAAACATAAACAAACCATGGGCATCATAAGGAAAATGTGAAGGAACCCAATCGAGCACAACACCAATCCCATCTTTATGAAATGCATCAACCATTCGCATTAATCCTTGCGGATCACCAAACCGTGATGTTGATGCAAAAAAACCTGTACATTGATAACCCCAGCTTCCATCAAAAGGATGTTCCATTACCGGCATCAGTTCGACATGTGTAAATCCCATTTCTTTTACATAAGGAACCAATCTTTCTGTTATCTGGTCGTATGTATTATAAGATTCTTCATCATTTTTATCAGGCCGTTGCCAACTGGCAAGGTGAACTTCATATACACTCCATGGCGCTTCTAATGAATTATGTTTTTTTCTTTTCTTCATCCACTCTTTATCCTGCCAATCATAATACATGTCCCATGAAATAGAGGCGGTCAATGGTCGCTTCTCCCAAAAATTTGCAAAGGGATCGCCTTTATCGATTGCTCTTCCCTTATAGCCGATTATATGATATTTATAAACCTCTCCTAATTTAAATCCAGGAATGAAACCTTCCCAAATACCACTCTTGTCCCACCGCGGATATAACTCATGTGTTTGGTTTGCCCAATCATTAAAATTTCCTTTTACAGAAACTGAACTTGCGTTAGGCGCCCACACACAGAAGTAAACGCCCCACACATTATTCACCTGGATTGAATGTGAGCCGAACTTTTTATATAATGTGTAATGTGTGCCGTTTTGATAATTTGTAATGTCATCATCGGTAAGTATAGAATAGTTCCAAACGGTTTTGGATGTATCCACGAAATTCTCTTCTTCGTATTTTTTTCTCACTGCTTCAGGTTTTGGAACTTCTGTTGCTTCTTTCTCGTTTGTGGATTTTTTCCTCTTTTGAGTCATACGATCTTTGTTTCAGGTTTCCGCTTATGGAATATACAACCCTTTAACGTAAAATTAGAGGCTATTTCTATTAATATTCAATTAGATAAAGGAATTTAGCGACTTGTTTAAATCCACCCCCGAGGAAACACCATTGATCAATTAAACTAAACCACTGTAATCGCCATGAGAAAACTAATTTCGGGCCTGCTGCTATTATTTATTGCTTCTTCGGCATTTTCACAATCACATACTTTAAAAGGAACATTAAAAGATACTTCTGAAAACAGGAGTTTAGCCAATACTGTCATTTCTGTTTTAACCAAAAAAGATTCTGTATTAGTAAAATTTGTCCGTGCTGACAAGGACGGTAATTTTAAAATACAAGGACTTAAAGAAGGAAGCTATATTCTTCTAATAACACATCCTTACATGGGTGATTATTTTGATAATATAGAAATTAAAAGGGACGCACCTACCGATCTGGGTAACGTTCATCTTACTCCAAAAAGCAAATTACTTTCTGAAGTAATTGTAAAAAGCGGTTCTCCTATCAAGATCAAAGGAGATACACTGGTTTATACAGCAGATAGTTTTAAAGTAAGACCAGGTGCAAATGTGGAAGAACTGTTGCGACGATTACCGGGAATTACAGTTGATAAAAACGGGCAGATCACTGCCATGGGTGAGCGGGTTACAAAAGTATTGGTAGATGGAGAAGAATTTTTCGGCACTGATCCTGGTATTGCAACCAAAAGTCTTCGTGCCGATGCGGTACAGGAAGTGCAGGTGTTTGATAAAAAAAGTGACCA
>VBAS01000313.1:0-2984 GCA_005882975.1 Bacteroidota bacterium
ATTTTTTCTTCGTCCGTATTTTCATTTCGCAACGGCTGCCATACAAAGCCCTCGCCGTGTGTAAGATTAGAACCGAAGTGGCTGCCAAGGATCATTGCGGCAAGTGATAATACGATAGTTGTTCCAAAAACAAATTTCTTTTCTGGATAAGATCTATAAATTAATAAAAGTGTATAAGATAAAATTGCGGTTGTGATCCCAAGTGTTTTATGTTTTAAAAGAATGTTTTCATCGTATCCGCCTTCTCTTGAAAGAAAAAACCCCATTAATGCAGTAAGAGCAGCAGTAAAAGCCGTCACTTGCAACACAAGAATAAATATTTTTTGGAAGGATGCTGGTTCAATATTCTTCCTTCCGATCCATAAAATAAATGAAATAACAAGAAGACCAATTGGTAAATGAAGTAACAACGGGTGCATTCTACCAACCGCCTGTAATGATGGCGGTAGCGATACTTTGTTTTGAAAGAATAACAAAAACAAAAGCATCACGATAATAAAAAAACTAAGATTGGATAAAATGCGCTGGAATAATTTCATGCTGCTTTTTTATGCAAGTACTCCATTCACTACCTGGCCCGCAACATCTGTCAAGCGATAACGACGCCCCAAATGTTTATAAACAAGTTTTTCATGATTCAATCCCATCAAATGCAAAACTGTTGCGTGAAAATCATTTATATGAACGGGGTCTTTTACAATGTTATAGCCGAATTCATCAGTTTCACCATAGCTTAATCCTGGTTTAATCCCACCACCTGCCATCCAAATACTGTAACAACGCGGATGATGATCGCGGCCATAATTATCTTTTGTCAATGTTCCCTGGCAATAATTTGTTCTGCCGAATTCACCGCCCCATATCACCAACGTTTCATCAAGCAATCCTCTTTGTTTAAGATCCATTATCAAGGCGGCTGATGCACGATCGGTATCTTTTGCCTGTCCTGGCATTTCACCAACAAGGTTGCCATGCTGATCCCATCCCTGGTGATACAATTGAACAAATCTTACTCCTGCTTCTGAAAGTTTTCTTGCCAACAAACAGTTTGCAGCATATGTTCCGGGTACCAAACATTCCGGACCATACATTTTTATTATTTGGTCTGATTCTTTTGAAAGGTCTGTAAGTTCAGGTACGGCGGTTTGCATGCGATATGCCATTTCATACTGTTCCACTTTTGTTTTTATTTCAGGATCGCCAAACTCCTGGAATGATAATGCATTCAGTTTTGCCAATTCATCTAACATTCTTCTTCTGTCTAACTTATCTGCGCCTTCGGGGTTGTTTAAATACAAAACTCTTTCATCGCTATTGCTGAATTGCACTCCCTGGTGAATGCTGTCAAGAAAACCATTGGTCCAGAGTTTTGAATAAACGCCTTGTCCATTCCCTTTTCCTCTTGATAACAACACACAAAATGCCGGGAGGTTTTTATTCTCGCTTCCTAGTCCATAACTCAACCACGAGCCCATGCTTGGACGATTACCCTGCTGCGCACCTGTTTGAATAAATGTCAACGCAGGATCATGGTTGATCGCTTCGGTGTGCATTGTTTTTATTACACAAATATCATCGGCAATTTTTCCAATGTTTGGAAAGAGTTCGCTTATCCATGTTCCTGATTGCCCATGTCGGTTGAATTTAAATTTCGATCCCACCATTGGAAATTTATCCTGGTTCGCTGTCATGCCGGTGAGTCGTTGCCCCATTCTCACCGACGCAGGAAGATCTTCTCCCATTCTTGCGATCAATGTTGGTTTGTAGTCGAAACTTTCTAATTGTGATGGCGCCCCATTTTGAAAAAGATAAATGATGCGTTTTGCCTTGGGCGCAAAATGTGGAAGCCCCACAGGTGGTAACATTTCCGAAGACCCGCTACTGAATAGATCTTTAACTAGCAATGAACCCAATGCAACACTGCCCAGGCCTAGACTAAGCTTGCCAAGAAAATGCTTGCGTGTAATGTTCAACCTGTTTTCGAAAAATTCGTTTGCCATGAATTTTATTTTTTTGATATCAACATCATTGCTACTATCAAGCCCCATCCTCCAACTCCTTCCCCGAAAGGGAAGGAGCGGTTCTTCAAATCTTTAATAAACAATCTGTTCTTCCATATCTTCTTCAATTCTTTAATCAACAATAAAAAAACCCTTACTTAGTTCTTATAAATTACAAATAAGCTGGCCTTGTGACCTGATGGCCTTCCCCTTGGGAAGGTCGGGATGGGCTTTATGTTTTTGTAATCGCTTCTTCCATATTATAAATAGTATGAACCACCTGCATCAGCGCTGCTGCTCCTGGCTTACTTATAGTTTGTTCATGTTTGTATTCGCCTGCTTTTAAAAAGCTTTCTGCCTTTGCTGGTTCTGCTGCATATTCATCTTTTTCTTTCTTATAATAATTAAAAAGAATTTCTTTTTCTTTTTCGCTTGCTTTTCTGCAAATGATTAGGCGAAATGCTTTTTCAATCTTTTGTTCTTCTGAAATTTTTTCTGCCTCTAGTTTCTCGGCTAATACTCTTGCGGCTTCTAATACCTGCGGATCATTTAATAAAACCAATGCCTGCAGGGGGGTGTTGGTTCTCACTCTTTTTACCTCGCATTGATCCCTGTTTGATCCATCGAATGTCAACATCGATGGCGGAGGAACCGTTCTTTTTATAAAAGTATACATGCCGCGCCGATAAAGTTTCTCATCGTGATCCTGTACATACCTTGCAAGTTGACCACGACCTGATGTTGAGGATTCCCAAATTCCTTTTGGTTGATATGGCTTAATGCTTGGGCCACCAATTTCATAATTCATCAACCCACTACTTGATAAAACAATGTCCTTTACAAACTCCGCAGCATACCTTAATCTTGGCGCTCTTGATAGAAAAACATTATCCGGGTCTTTTGCAAGTTTCTCTTTTGTTACAACAGATGACTGACAATAAGTGGCGGACATTACAATTTGTTTTACCAATCTCTTTATATTCC
>VBAS01000313.1:2995-7011 GCA_005882975.1 Bacteroidota bacterium
CCTGCATTCCAAAGTCACCAGATGTTTTTACGATTCCTCTTCCAAAAAAATCCTGCCATATACGATTTACAAAAACCCTTGATGTCAATGGATGTTTTTTATGAAATAGCCATTTTGCTAATCCCAGCCTGTTTTTTTCCAGCCTGGTTGAATCGAATGGAAAAATTTTCGGCGGAGTGTTAAAAGATACTTCATCCCCCAGCTGATCGTACACTCCGCGTTTTAAAATATGGGTACATCTTACTTCGCTGCTGTCTTTCATGATCATGACGGCTACCGCGGCCGTATCTCTCTTATTGATGAATTGTAACACATTTTTTACATCGTCGCTGCTGATCTTCATATTTGGTGGATCGGCAAGTGAAGCAAGTGTAATATCGCCAAGCAGCCCTTTTTCATTTATCTGGTTAAAAAAAGCGAATGTGCTGTAATAAGATCTTTGGGGAATAGGATCAAACTTGTGATCATGACAATGGGCACACTCAAATGTCATTGCCAAAAATGTTTTTCCAAATGTATTGGTGCGGTCGGTTACATATTCTAATCTGTATTCTTCGTCGATCACACCTCCTTCCTGTGTTATTTTGTGATTACGGTTAAAACCCGTTGCCAGCAACATTTCTTTTGTTGGATCAGGAAGCAAATCTCCTGCGAGCTGCCATGTAGCAAATTTTTCATAAGAATAATTTTCATTGAATGCATGGATCACCCAATCTCTCCACGGCCACATTGTTCTTAATCCATCATCCTGATAGCCATGGCTATCCGCATATCTCGCCGCATCCAACCATTGCACAGCCATCTTTTCTCCATAATGCTGATTAGCTAAAAGCTCGTCAACAATTTTTTCATAGGCATTTGCAGAATTATCATTTAAAAACTTTTCCTGCATTTCAATTGTTGGTGGCAGACCGGTCAGATCAAAACAAACTCTTTTTAATAATCTTTCTTTATCCGCTTGCTCATTAGGCGTAAGATCTTTTGATTCCATTTTAGCAAGAATAAAATGGTCGATCTCATTCTTTGCCCATTTTGTGTTTTCTGTTTCGGGAAGCTGTTGAGGTTGTGGTGCAATAAAAGCCCAATGCGGTTTGTATTCGGCGCCTTGCTTTATCCACTTTGTTATAAGTTTTATTTCAAATTCGGACAGAATAAGATTGGAGGATGGAGGCGGCATCCGTTCAGCCGTATCTTCTGATATGATACGATGATAAACTTCAGACTGATCTGGTTTTCCCGGAACAATGGCAAACATTCCCGGGCTTTCTTTTAATGCCGCGTATGCACTATCCTTAATATCGAGTCTAAGATTTGCTTTTCGTTGTGTTGGTTCCGGACCATGGCATTTATAACAACGATCTGAGAGTATCGGTCTTATATAAATATTATAATCGATGTGGTTAGGAAGTTTTTCTTTGGGTTTGTTTTTTGCATAAATAAATATTGATGCGGCCGCAACAATTAAGATGACAAGCGTTAAAACCCACCAGCTTTTTTTCATTTACACAGTTCTTTATGGCGGTAAGGTAAATATTTCCCTGTTATCGGTGAAAGTTCAATAAGAGTTATTTCTTTTTATAAACCGGAACGGTGCTGCAAGGCTCTCCGTACATAATGCTTTTTGCCACCGGCAACAATTTGCGGGTAGCCTCAGCATAGGCAAAATCATCGATCGGTGTTTCGCCACATCCTTTTAAAACTATCCTTTTATCAGTGAATTCCGTTTCGTGTATTGAAGCGATGTTTTTTAAAAAAACAATTTTGTAAATTTCTTTTTCGTCTCCTACAATTGTTTCTTTCGCTATTGGCTGAAGGTAAGTGATAACAAGCATGTACGCCCAAACAGGGATGATGGCATCGGCTGTGCAGACAATTGCAACATTTTTATCTCTGTATTTTTCCCAATCCTGTTGTTTTAGCGCTTCCCTGAAATCTTTTTCTTTTAATATCATTCCCATAAAAAGAAAATCCTTCAGATCAAAAACGGCTATTGATCCTTTTTGCGGAAGATATTTTTCAAGATCGATCGTTATTAATCCGCTTTCGGCAACTTTATTTACAATTTCATCACTCATTCTATTGCAAAAATAACGCAGCTTTCGTTCTTTTTGTTTACGAAAAGCGGCGCAAAAAAGCCCGTCTCACAAAAGGCGAGACGGGCTTTCAACTCGTTGGTTCTTATTATCAATAAAAATTTCTTCTATTATCTTTAATGGTTGCCTGGTCTTTCATCAGTTTTACCGGTGAACTGTAAAAGCTCTGCATTTGTTTTGCCCTTTGTCTCATTTGCTCTTTTTGCATCTGAATATCTATTACCGCCACAGATGTTGTGGTCAGGTCATCAACCCTTACAACATACACCGCATCCCTGCCTGCAATTGGTTCGCTGATCACTTTTCCTTTATTGGCAATATTAAAAACCGCACCCAGAACTTTTGCTTCTGTTATCTTTCCACCACCATCTGTAATCCGCACACTATCTACTGTAATTATAGAATCTTTTAATGTTGCGGCAGCCGCTTCAAGCGTTGAAACCTTTCCGATCATTTGCTTTATCTGCTCGGCCTTCTCTTTATCCTTAAGTATTCTTTCAACGCCTTGTGCATTTGCAGATCCTGCTCTTGCTACATATGCTGGCTGTGTTCCTTCTTTTAATACATCCGTAACTACGGCAACAACATATTTATAACCTGATCTTGAATCACCAATTCTTTCCTGTTTGATCACATCCCCTTTGTCCGCTTTATAAATTTCTCTCACTAATGTACGGCATGGAACTGCCTGGCCAAAGCCACCAGCTAACCTCTGGTCAATGTCCTGGATAGAAATATCATTCGGGCCAATATTTGTTGCTTCGAATTTTTGAATGCGTCCGTTTGACTTGGCGATATTGTCATTAAAAGATTTCAGATCGCGGCTTTCGCTTACAAATTTGCTGGCATCTTCAAGAACCACACGTTCCGTTTCGTCGCTTGCTATAATGTTCTTTGCAAATTGGGCAAACTTATAATGCGGCTCTGGATTTTTCAATTCAAGAATTTCAATAAGATGATATCCAAAGCTTGTTTTTACAACTTTCTTTTCTCCTTTTTTTCCTTCGAATAATGCGAATTGAGCAAATTCTTTTGCAAAGTTTGGCTGCTGCATATCAAAAGAGCTGAATGTCATTTCTCCATTTTTAGCCCTGCTGCCGTCGCTTTGTGGGTTATACTTTTGTACCATGTCCGCCCATGATGCTCCGCCCTTTATTGCCGCTTCTACAGAATCCATTTTCTTTTTTGCAATACTATCTACAACCCCTCCTTGTGACGGATCATTACTTATTAATATGTGACGGCATCTTACCGAATCCGGCAATGTTTTTATGTCGATCATTTTTGCTAATGCATAAGTATGGTCGTCAAGGTAAGGACCATAAACCGCTCCTTTGGGAAGAGACGTAATACTGTCTTTAGCAGGCATTTTCAAAAAAGTCTTACCTACAAATACATCAGAATAAGGGATCGTACTTCCGTAGCGTGAAAGAAATTTTGTCGGCGTAGTATCAGCTGCAAACTCTGGCTTCAGATCAGCAAGCTGTTTTCTTAACTGTGCAGAATCTGCTGCTGTTGGCGATGCATTAAAGATCGTGTAAGCAATACTTCTGCTTTCTGTTTGTTTGTACTGATCTTTATTTTTATTGACATATTCTTCTATCTCTTTATCTGTAACCTTAATAGCGCTGTCAGAAATTTTTGAATAAGGATACCTTACAAATGAAACCTTCGCCAAACCTGCCGCTTCGGTATTTTGCTTTTCAACATACCATTTAGGATAATAAACAGAATTGGTAAGAAGAGAATTGTACTTCTCCATTTTAAGGTTATACTCCATTGCTGCGAGGTAAGCATCCAGTTGATCTCTTTCAGCCTGGTTGGGACTTCTTCTTAATTGGTTGATCGCATTCTGTGCTGCGGCGCCATCATAATTTCCCTGCTGATCAGAAAATCGTTGCTTGAGATCTTGTGGGGGATTTT
>VBAS01000313.1:7046-8881 GCA_005882975.1 Bacteroidota bacterium
CTTTGTTGATCTCGGATGTCATAATAATTTCTTCTACTTCCTGGTTCCACAATTGTTCGGCCGTCTGGTGTTTTTGTGCTTCGGTATATTCCTGTTGCTGTTGTTGGGCAGCGGCTTCTTGCTGATCATCTCTTGCTTTTAGTTTAGTTTCAAAACTGATATAATCAATTTTTTTTCCATTCACTGAACCCAGTGTTGAGGAATTTCCTGAACCCATTCTATTCTTTGCCTGGAAATAGTCGGTAAGAATAAATCCTAAAAGTGATACTGCAATAGCTATTACTGCCCACTTTGCATACTTTTCACGAATGCTCTGAATAACTGACATAATAATATTATAGGGTTATAAAAAGGAGGGCAAAAATAGGGGAAAAACTGTGGAAAAACAGGGTTTCTTTGTTGGGTTTTATTCAGGCGCCGACGGGCTGCCGGATAGTAGCGAATACTTCGCTGAAGGTTATGTGTTAAGCTTTGTGGCGGAGTAGAAGCGAACAGCCGGAACTAAAGTCTGGATTTGCTTTTTTGTTGAAAGCCCATCACATTTTTGCGCCACTTGCAAGCTTCATCTCATTAATCAGGCGTTTTGCACCTGCAAACTTGTCGATAATGAATAAAACATAGCGGATGTCAACCATAATATTCCTGCAAATGGAAGGATCATAATTTATATCACTCATGGTTCCTTCCCAAACACGATCGAAATTAAGTCCGATAAGACGCCCATAAGCATCAAGTGCGGGGCTTCCGCTATTTCCCCCTGTGGTATGATTGGCTGCAATAAAACAAACCGGTAGTTTGCCATTTATTGCATAGGGTCCATAATCTTTGGTTTGATAAAGTGTTCTTAGTTTTTCAGGAACGTCAAATTCGTAATCGCCGGGTTTATATTTTTCCATCACTCCATCAAGATAGGTGTAGATGTCGTAGGAAACAGCATCTCTTGCTTCATAACCTTTTACATTCCCATAAGTGACGCGTAAGGTGCTGTTGGCATCGGGATAAAACTTTTTTTCTTTGAATACATCTATTTGGGCCTGCATATATGTTCGCTGTAGTTTGTTGATCCGTGTTTGTATCTCATTAAGTTTTCCCTGTACCTGTGTTTGATATGTTTTTAAAATATCGTTGTATAATTTTACGCCTTCTTCGCTACGGATATAGTTTAAAACATCATTGGTTGGCATTTCTAATTTTGCATTGAGTGAGTTTCCATTTAAAATGGCCGTTTCTTTATAAACCCTTTCTGCCAATTTATCGAAATCGCCTGCTGCAGATGTTACTTTTTCTTTCATCATTGAGGATACGTTTCCTTTTTCCTGGTCCATTACGTACATATTCATTAGGGCAGCAAAAAGTTTTTTATCAACTTCTGTATTGTGTTCCGGAAAAAAGCCGTTGAGAAAATCAACTACTTCTTTTTTTCTTTTTGCAAAGGCTGTCTCCCCGCCCTCATCAAAAGCATTTACCAGCGAACTAAGCTGGCCGGCAACAGTAAACAATTCGATCTTGCTTACGATCTCATTAAAATAATCTCTGGAATAACCATAAGGCTTTATTTCAGCATAGGCGCTGTTCAGATCCTGCAATATGTTTCCATAATTTGTTTTCCATTGGGGATTTGCTAAAACTCTTTTTTGAAATTCTGTTTCGTATGCTTTCTTTTTACTTAATGCATCTGTTCTTGTAAGACCCAGTATCTCTCCCTGCCATTTTTTATAAGCGTTTTGTATCCCGGCATACTTTGATGCATATTGAATTTTTATTTGTTCGTCCTTTCTCATAAAGCCATCCATGATGTTCAATGCTTTTTCACGAATAGAAATTTTTGCAGGATC
>VBAS01000313.1:8888-11717 GCA_005882975.1 Bacteroidota bacterium
TTCAACAGCTGACGCTGGTAGATATTCCGTCGTTCTTCCGGGAAAGCCAAACACCATTGTAAAATCGCCTGCTTTTACACCGTTCAATGAAATGGTCAATGCTTTTTTGGGTGTATATGGAATATTGTCCGGAGAATAATCTGCCGGCTTGTTGTCTTTACCAGCATAAATACGAAACATGGAAAAGTCACCGGTATGCCGGGGCCACATCCAATTGTCGGTATCTTTTCCAAAATTACCGACGGCGGCAGGCGGAGCACCAACCAAGCGAACATCATTATATGTTTCTGTAATAAAAAGAAAGTATTGATTGTTTTCAAAGAATCCGCGGATCAATGATCTCTGGTAAGTTTCTTTTTTTACAGTATTGCGCAAAGCTTCCATGTTCTTGTCAACCTGTGATTGCCGCTCGCTTTCAATCATTGCAGGAGTTACTCCGTTCAGGATCTGCTTTGTTACATCTTCTATTCTTATGATAAATGTGACAAACAAACCAGGATTGGAAAGCTCTTCGCTGTTGCTCTTTGCCCAAAATCCATCTCTTATATAATTATGTTCAAGTGTTGAATGATTCTGTACCGCATCGAATCCACAATGATGATTGGTAAGTACCAGCCCCTGGCTGGAAATTATTTCTCCTGTACAAAAACCTCCAAAACTTACGATCGCATCTTTTAAGCTTCCGCTATTGATACTATAAATATCTTTTGCGCTTATCTTCATACCGAGGCTCTTCATTTCTTTTTCATTCAATTTTTCTAACAACAAGGGGAGCCACATGCCTTCGTTGGCTATTGAAAAGATCGAGATCAGGCAAAAGATCAGGAAGAATAAAACCGCTTTTAGTTTTTTGAGCTCTTTCATATAAAAATTTTGAGATCAGTAAAGTTAGTTTTTTTAATTTCTCCTTCTTTTGCTTCGTTTTTGATGTATGGTCCAAACTTTTTCTCCCCAAAGGGGTGTTGGCAAAAGATATATCGTGTGAATAACAGTTAGTGAAACGTTAGTATGAAACAGAAAGATTGGATGCATGAAAGTTTAAAACCATCAACTAAGAAGTGTTAGTGTTCGTTGTTCTTAGTTAATTCATACTCTATCCACATGCTCTTTTAAATTTTTGGTACGACATTTTTCCAGAAACAGGTATTAACAACACTGTGGATATACTGCTAAGATCTGCGACAGATAAAAGTATTGGCTGTGGATTACGGATGCTTATAATGTGTATAATCACAACTGCGTAATTTTGTGTAGAATCTTTTCCACGAATTCACAGCTGTAATAATAATAAACTCTTTTTTATAAATATTATATAATACTATTAATACATTAAGAGAAAAATTGATTTTAAAAATTGAATTGTGAAGTTGAATATTGCACTCCCGAAAAATTTGTGAGATGAATTCAGAAACACTAACCGCCGCAAAAAATGAAATCGAGAGAAATGGTTTTCTCGACATAGAACCTGATCCAACACTTGATCTGTTTGCAGAGATCGAACGGTTGAAAAAAGAAAAAAATGCGATCCTGCTGGCGCACTACTACCAGGAACCGGATATCCAGGATGTAGCGGATTATATTGGCGATAGTTTGGGTTTGGCCCAACAGGCAGAAAAAACAAATGCTGATATGATCGTTTTTGCCGGGGTTCACTTCATGGCGGAGACAGCAAAAATTTTAAATCCCACAAAAAAAGTTGTGATACCGGATCTGAAAGCTGGTTGTTCTCTCAGTGACAGTTGTCCGCCACCATTGTTTAAAAAATTCAAGGACCAGCATCCCGATCATGTAGTGGTGAGCTATATCAATTGCAGCGCCGGGATAAAAGCATTGAGTGATGTGATCTGCACAAGCAGTAACGCAAAGGTTATTGTTGAAAGTTTTCCAAAAGATCAGAAAATAATTTTTGCACCGGATAAAAACCTGGGTGCCTACATCAACAAAGTGACAGGAAGAAATATGTTGCTCTGGAACGGCGCCTGTATGGTGCATGAGATCTTTAGCCTGGAGAAGATCACAAAACTAAAAGTTCGTCATCCAAATGCAAAAGTGATTGCACATCCGGAATGTGAAGATCCTGTTTTACGTATTGCAGATTTTATTGGCAGTACAACAGGTTTGTTGAAGTACACACAGAAAGATGATGCGAAAGAATTTATTGTTGTTACTGAAACAGGCATCATTCACCAGATGCAAAAAGCAAATCCAACAAAAACATTTATACCAGCACCCCCTGAGAACAATTGCGCCTGCAATGACTGCCCTCATATGAAACGTAACACACTGGAGAAGCTTTATCTCTGCATGGAATATGAAGTGCCGGACATAACGATGGAAGAAGAATTAAGACTGGCAGCAAAGAAACCAATTGAGAGGATGCTGGAAATAAGCAAGAAAGCAGGTTTATAAGATCAATGATAATTTTATAAATTTTTTTATGGAAACAAATACTGAGATATACAAAATTTACTTTGATAAAGAAATCAATTCAGTTGTGATGGAATGGGATGGTTATGCAACCAGTAAACAATTCAAACAAGGAACCGAATTGATGTTGAATACGCTTATACAAAATAATTGTTCGAAAGTACTTGCAGATATAAAAGACATGAAGATAATTGCCATGGAAGATCAGCAATGGTTAAATGAAGAATTTTTACCAAGAGCGACAACATTTGGATTTAAAGCAATAGCCATTGTTAAACCAGATTACTATTTTAACCAGGTTGCAGTAGAGACGATCTCTTATAAAGCTGACAAGGATAAGCTCACCATTAATTTTTTTGACAATACTGAAGATGCGAAAGCCTGGCTTGCTAAAATGGGATA
>VBAS01000314.1 GCA_005882975.1 Bacteroidota bacterium
AAATGAGTCTCTTTTAAAGAATATCGCATCCATTACAGGTGGAAATTTTTTTCTTTTGAATGATCAAAGAGATATTATAACGGCGCTTAAAAAAGAGTTTAGCAATTTTGAAGAGAAACATCCTGGTAGCGGTCAGGCAAAACGTTACGATTCATATTATCAGTGGTTTCTTTTTCCGGCGATCCTTTTGATGATAATAGAAATAATGATCCCCGAAAAAAAAAGAGTAAAATGAAAATGCTGCCTGCTATATGTCTTATATTTTTTACTTCAACATCTTCAGCACAGGATGTAAATAAAAATTTAATTGATGCAGATAAGCAATATCAAAGATCTGAATATTTAAATGCAAGTAAGTTATATGAAGAAGTAGTAAAAACATCCCCGGCGGATGTAACTGCTCAATACAATCTTGGCGTTGCCAGGTTCCGGCTCAATGAAATTGAAGAAGCAACGGAAGCATTTAAAAAAGCGCTTGGTCTTTCAAAAGATAAATCAATGTCTGCAAAAATATTTTATAATTTAGGTGTGGCTTTTCTTAAATCAGCAAATTATCCGGAAGCGATAACTGCCTTCAGAAATGCTTTGAAACTGAATTCAGCAGACAGGGATTGCAGAGAAAATCTTCAATTTGCAATAAATCAGAATAAAAAACAGCTTAACCAAAAGCAACAGAATTCAGGAATGAGCCAGAAGGAATTAAAAGAACAACAAAAATCAGAACAGAAACTAAGCAAGCAACAAGCGGAAAAAATTCTTCAATCGGCACAACAGGAAGAATCCAGAGTAAGAGATAGTTTGCGATCAAAAAAATCCAATCGACAAAACAGAGCTAACAAAGATTGGTAGTCAACTGCGGATCCGAACTGTTGTACGTAATGTTTTCCGTTGTCCGTAGTGTTCCTTCTCCAAACCAATAAAGAATATCAAAAAATCATGGGTCGTTATGCTTAGTTTGTAACTAAGCCTCGGTCCGAAGGCAGGAAATAATATTGTCAAAGAAAGCGTCTAACATCTTTCATAACATTATGAAAGCATCGGTAAAGAATAACCCAAAGCCAACCGATAAAAAGAAGAAATAAAAAAGCCCTCCGGTGGAAACCGAAAGACTTACTAACATTAACCATTAATCCTTAATTAAAAGAATCAATCTTTAAAATTGAGATTTATTCCCAAATGAATATTTATATGATTTTTTAAAAAATTTATATAATTCACACATTTTTCATGGTCTAACAAGTATATAGTCACCCCTTGATACAAACTGCTTGTCCTTTCTTTTGCTTGCACAAAAGAAAGGACCAAAGAAAAGTGCAGCCAAAACCAAATGCTCCGCTGGTTTTGGCAGGCCAACGCACATGAAGAGTCATTATATTATGTAATCTCATTCTTTTATCGAGGTGATATTTTGAAGTTGTTGCTTCGTACTATTTGTAATTCATAGAGGCGCTGTCTTTTTCGTTTGTATTCATTATTACCGTTGATGTTTTGTATTTAGACGAAAAAGAAGGCGCTGGTAAATTCACAAGAGTAGGAGAGCACCAATAAATAATGAGATCACAAATATCGTCGATGTCGATGATAAGAATTGTTTGGCTGAGTTAACAGTAGTACAAAAGTTCATCACGGCGTCCGGCAATGGCTGTATATCATTGCCGGTGTGCTTTTCTTTGGTTCTTTCTTTTGCACAAGCAAAAGAAAGAACAGAAAGTGATAAACATTCTTCTTTCTTTTCTTTGTCTTGATACAAAGAAAAGAAACAAAAGAAAAATCAAGGACAAACGAATGGCTCCGCCCGTTTGTCCGGCCAACGCACATGAAGAGTCATTATATTCTGTAATCTCATTCTTTTATCGAGGTGATAGGAAGAAGTTGTTGCTGCGTATTGTTCGCAACTCATGGAGGCGCTGTCTTTTTCGTTTGGATTCGCTATAGAAGTTATTCATCTTATGTAAGACGAAAAAGAAGGCGCTGGAAAATTCTTTCAGTTAAACAAAGAAATCTACAATTATCGTCGATGCAGATAATAAGAATTGTTTAGTTCAGTTAACAGTAGTACAAAAGCGTAGCATTCCCACGTTTTCGGTACTGTTCTTTTTTTCAAATCAAAACCCTGGATCTTTTGTACGACGTACAATGGGAAAAATCTCTCACTAATCTAAAACCTCTTCTTTTTCAATCATATCAAAATCTGATACTTACAGTCTGGTATGATTTTTCGAGCCCATCTGTATGCAAACACAATCAACCACAGAAATGAATTCTCTCTCCACCTGTGTAAACAAACTGGTGACAGATGGTTATTCAATTAATTTTAAAGTAGACGAGCAAGGCCTGGTAGCTGTTGAAGAGGGTCAGCATTATAAGCCAGACCAGGTTCATATCAAAAATTTTTTCCGCTTTGAAGGGGCTAGTGATCCGGCGGATAATACAATTCTTTATGCAATTGAATTGGATAATGGAAAAAAGGGTACGTTGATTGATGCATACGGCTCATATAACGATGCGTCAATAACAAAATTTATAAAACAAGTGGAGGATATGGAGAAGAAGACACCGAATGAAAATCATTGATCATTTCCGCTCACCGTTGTCCGTAATGTGCTTTATCTTCTAACCAATAAAGAATATTAAAGAAATCTTGAGTCGTTCCCTCGTTCCGGTAGTGTTCCTTTTTTCATTCAAGCCAATAAAGAATTTTTTTTAGTTCCTTTCTTTTCTTTGTCTTGATACAAAGAAAAGAAACAAAGGAAAAATCAAGGACAAACGAATGGCTCCGCCCGTTTGTCCGGCCAACGCACATGAAGAGTCATTATATTCTGTAATCTCATTCTTTTATCGAGGTGATAGGAAGAAGTTGTTGCTGCGTACTATTTGTAATTCATGGAGGCGCTGTCCCGATGGCCTACAGTATTTTGATTGAAAACGATTTTATCAGGCCATCGGGAAGGCGCTGGAAGATTCACAAAAAGAAAATAGAATTGATTATATAAAGAATCTCGAATATCGTCGATGCAGATGATAAGAATTGTTTAGTTCAGTTAACAGTAGTACAAAAGCTTAATCAAGGCGTCCGGCAATGGCTGTATATCATTGCCGGTGTGCTTTTCTTTGGTTCTTTCTTTTGCACAAGCAAAAGAAAGAACATAACTCTGTTGTCAGTAGTGTTTCTTCTTTCTTTAAACCAATAAAGAGTAATAAAAAAATCTTGAATCGTCGGGCAACGGGAAAAATTTCTCACTAATCTAAAACCTCTCCTTTTTCAATCATATCAAAATCTGGTACTTAAAGTCTGGTATGATTTTTCGAGCCTATCTGTATGCAAACACAATCAACCACAGAAATGAATTCTCTCTCCACCTGTGTAAACAAACTGGTGACAGATGGGTATTCAATTAATTTTAAAGTAGACGAGCAAGGCCTGGTAGCTGTTGAAGAGGGTCAGCATTATAAGCCAGACCAGGTTCATATCAAAAATTTTTTCCGCTTTGAAGGGGCTAGTGATCCGGCGGATAATGCAATTCTTTATGCAATTGAATTGGATAATGGAAAAAAGGGTATGTTGATTGATGCATACGGCTCATATAACGATGCGTCAATAACAAAATTTATAAAACAAGTGGAGGATATGGAGAAGAAGACACCGAATGAAAATCATTGATCATTTCCGTTCACCGTTGTCCGTAATGTGCTTTCTATTCTTTGCCCCTGTTGGTAGCTTACCTCGCAGCACGCCCTTGTTGGTATGGGGCTTGGGGCAGTGCCAGGCTACCAACGAATCAGCCCGGTTGGTAGCAAATGATCTTTGCATTTCTATTTTTGTGTAATAAATTTTAATCTGGTCGTTTATAAATTTTTCCTTCCTTCATTAC
>VBAS01000317.1:0-2226 GCA_005882975.1 Bacteroidota bacterium
AAATTTCTTTGACAAGTTTGCGTATGTGTACAATGGCGGCGGCGTAGGAATTGGTGATTTTAACAATGATCGCTTGCAGGATATATATTTTACAGGTAACGATGTTCCAAATAAATTATACATAAACCAGGGAGGATTTAAGTTTAAAGATGTTACCGCTGCTGCAGGCGTAGATGGTGGTAAAGGTTGGGATAATGGTGTCACCATTGTTGACATTAATAATGACGGATGGCAGGATATTTATGTTTGTAAAGGTGGATATGGAGAAACAGAAGCTGAAAGAACAAACCTGCTGTATGTAAATCAGCATGATCTTACTTTCAAAGAACAAGCAAAGGAATATGGCCTCGATGAAAAAGGATACTCATTGCATGCCGCTTTTTTTGATATGGATAATGACAATGATCTCGATGTTTACATCACGAATCGTCCCGATTCATTTTTCCTCGGATTATCAAAAATGGTTTCAGGTAAAAGAAACCCGCCTGACTTTGCAAGGGATAAATTATATCGTAATGATAATGGTAGGTTCACTGAGATTGGTAAAAAGGCAGGTATCACAAATAATTATGGTTATGCATTAGCGGTTGTAACTGCTGATCTGAATAATGACGGCTACAATGATATTTATGTATCGAATGATTATGCAGACAACGATTATATGTACATTAACCAGAAGAATGGAACATTTCGTGATGAGATAAAAAAAGAGACAAACCATGTTTCGCTTTTCTCAATGGGAGCGGACATAGCAGATATAAATAATGATGGCTTTGAAGATATAATGGTGACGGAAATGCTTCCTGAGAATTATAAACGTGCCAAGGTCTCTATGCCACGTATGGACGTGCAGGGTTTTTGGGCAATTGTTGATAGCGGTTTTCAAAAACAATACATGCACAATGCATTGCACTTAAATCATGGCAATGGCTTTTTTACTGACATATCTCAATTGGCCGGGGTGTCAAAAACAGAATGGAGCTGGAGTACTCTTATGTGTGATTTTGATAATGATGGTAATCGTGACATATTTGTTGCAAATGGATATCGGCGTGATGTATTTGATGGAGATATTGATCAGAAGTTGAGGCAACACATGGCGGCCAGTGGTTATGCAAATACCGAAGAATATTTTTCCAAAGGCTTCAAAGAATTCATTGAATTATACCAACCGATCAAAGTAAGAAATTATTTATTCCGGAATACAGGTCAATTGAAATTTGAGAATGTTTCCCAGTCATGGGGTTTTGATGACAGTACGTTTTCCAATGGCGCAGCTGTAGCAGATTTTGATAATGATGGTGATCTCGATCTCGTTATTAATAATCTTGACGAAGAAGCATCGCTTTTTGAGAATAATACAAACAAAAAGAATAATTATATAAAAATAAAATTGGAGGGTCCTGAAAAAAACCCCGATGGTATTGGCGCAAAGATCTCTTTATACTATGATGGTAAAATGCAGCAATCATTTCAACAAAAGACTGTTCGCGGCTATTTATCTTCCAACGAATCTGCAGTACATTTTGGATTGGGAAAAACAACTGCAATTGACAGTATAATAATTATATGGCCAGATGGAAAAGAAAACAGGCTAACATCAGTTGCATCCAACCAGGAAACGAAAGCCGATTATAAAAATGCAACAGCCGGATATGATCTCCCTCTTTATAATACTTCATTTGCAGAGATGACAGGGCAATTTTTATCAGAATCTTTTTTACATAAAGAAAATAAGTATGATGAATACTCGGACCAGGTATTATTGCCCCATGAGTTTTCTCGCAGCGGACCCTTTATTGCAACTGGGGACGTAAATGGAGATGGAGAAGAGGATTTTTATATTGGAGGAGCCAAAGACCAGGCAGGAAGTCTATATATTCAAAAAGATGGAAAATTTATAAAACAAAATATTGCAGCTTTTGAAGCAGATAAAAAATATGAAGACATGGGTTGTACTTTCTTTGATTTGGATAATGATGGTGATCTTGACCTCTATGTTGTGAGTGGCGGCGCTGAATATGAAAATACTTCACCTATGTATGCAGACCGTTTGTATCTAAATGATGGGAAGGGCAACTTTTCAAAGCAAGCCTCTCCGATCACTGTCAGCAGCGGTTCCTGTGTGTTGGCTTTTGATGTTGATGGAGATGGGGATCTTGATATATTTCGTGGATCAGAAGTGCTGCCGCATCAATATCCAAGACCCGATGAAAGTTATTTGCT
>VBAS01000317.1:2273-5646 GCA_005882975.1 Bacteroidota bacterium
CTAATGAATATAGGCATGGTGAAAACAGCCGTTGCTGCTGATCTGAATGGTGATAAAAAACCGGAACTTATCATTACCGGTGAATGGATGCCAATAAAAGTATTTGAATATGTCAATGGAAAAATGGTTGATAAGTCCGAATCTTATGGCTTTCAGAACACGGAAGGTTGGTGGAATAAAATTATTGCTGACGATATAGATGGTGATGGCGATATGGACCTGATCGCTGGTAATCTCGGTGAAAATTATAAGTTCTCCGCGAGTAAAGAAAAACCATTTGAAGTTTTCGCAAAAGACTTTGACAATAATGGAACCAATGATATTTTTCTTGCAAAACATTTGAATGATATAATGGTACCCATCCGTGGACGTGAATGTACATCCCAACAATGCCCGATGATCGCACAAAAATTTCCGACATTTTTATCTTTTGCCGAAAGCGACCTGAAAGGAATTTTGGGAGAGGATATTGAAAATGCTTATCACAAGCAGGCTTATATTTTTTCCAGCGTTATCTTTATTAACGATAAGGGAAAATTCACAATTAAAAAATTGCCTGTTGAAGCGCAACTATCAACGGTAAATGGAATATTGGTAAATGATTTTGATGGCGATGGCAAAAAGGATATGCTGATTGCAGGAAACAAATTTGATGTTGAAGTGGAAACTACTCCTGCAGATGCATCAGTTGGTTTGTTTTTGAAAGGTACCTCGGATGGAAGTTTTATCAGCACAAATCCGGCGGAGAGTGGCTTTTTTGCACCTTATAATGTAAAAGATATTAAAATGATCAAAACAAAAAACGGTATAGCTGTGCTGGTAAGCTCTAATAATGATCTGTTGCGGATTTTTGAAAATAAAAAGAATAACTTGGTTGCTGTCAATATAAAAGCCAAATCATAAAATACTTTTTTCCAATACTACTGTTCATTGTCTTTTCTGCATGCAATAACGCGGTAAAGAAAAACAGGCTTGCTACAGCTTCAAGTTTATATTTGCAAGAGCATGCTGATAATCCTGTTGATTGGCATGAATGGAACGACGAAGCACTTAATATTGCAAAAAAAGAGAACAAACCACTTCTTGTTAGTATTGGTTATGCTTCCTGTCATTGGTGTCATGTTATGGAAAAAGAATCTTTCATGGATACAGCAGTTGCAAGGATAATGAATGAAAATTTTGTTTGCATAAAAGTAGACAGAGAAGAAAGACCGGACATTGACAATATATACATGTATGCCTGCCAGTTGATCTCTGGCGGTGGAGGATGGCCTTTAAATGCATTTGCGTTACCCGATGGTAAGCCTTTTTTTGTCGGTACTTATTATAGCAAAAGCGGATGGATCAGTTTGCTGAAAGATATCTCTAAAGCATTTAGAGAAAAGCATGACCTCGTAGTTAAACAAGCTGATGGTTTAACAAAAGGAATAGCAGATGAAGAACTTTCTTTCGGTAAAACCGATAGTCTGGTAATGGTGAGTAAGTCAGTGTACCAAAATTTATTTGACAGTGTTTATTTAAAAACAGACACTGTGAACGGAGGCCTAAAGGGGTCCCCGAAATTTCCGATGACTGCTGTAACTGAATTCTTGCTTCAGCATTATTATTTCACTGGAAATAAAAAAGCCCTCACTGCAGCATTAACCACACTTGATAAAATGGCTCTCGGGGGTATTTATGATCATCTTGATGGAGGATTTGCCCGCTATGCAACAGATAATGAGTGGCGCATTCCTCATTTTGAAAAAATGCTTTACGATAATGCACAATTGATAAGTTTATATGCACATGCTTACCAGATAACAAAAAATGATCTTTATAAGACTATTATTACTGAAACAATTTCTTTTGTTGAAAGAAACCTGTCTTCCCCTTATGGTGGTTATTATAGCTCTTTAAATGCCGATACTGAAGATGGTGAAGGTGAGTTTTATACATGGAAAGAACCTGATTTTAAAAAAATTGCAGGCACCGATAACTTATTGGCAGAATATTTCAATGTATCACCTACCGGTAACTGGAATAAGGGTAATAATATTTTATTTGCCAATTATAGCCCGGAGGAATTTGCAGCATTAAAAAATCAAACACCAGATCAATTCATTTCTCTTTTAAATAAAACCAAAAAGGTATTACTTGAAGAAAGAAACAAACGAAAGAGGCCAGCGGCAGATACAAAAATTTTAACGGGCTGGAATGCGATGATGATCAAAGCATATTCGGATGCTTATATTGCAACTGGTACGGAAGATTATTTAGCCAAAGCAATAATTATCGCTAAATTTCTTGAAAAAAATTTGCTTGGCAACGACGGAAGCTTAAGAAGAAATTTCAAAGACGGAAAAACTTCGATCAATGGTTTCCTGGATGATTATGCTTGGACGGCTTATGCTTTTATAAAACTTTATAGCGTTAGCTTTGATACAAACTGGGTCACTCTTGCAAAACAAATTACGGAGCATGCTATTAAAAATTTTTATGGTAAGGATGCAGGATTGTTTTATTATACAGCAGCAAATGATTCAAAACTCATTGTAAGGAAAATGGAAATTAATGACGAGGCAATACCTTCTTCCAATTCAATAATGGCAAATTTGCTTTATTCACTTGGCGTTATTTATGATGACAGTTCGTATAATAATATTTCCAAAAGGATGTTATCCTCCACACTTAGCCAGGTAGAGCTATTCCCTGTTTATCATGCTCAATGGTGCAGCCTTGCCGGACTTTTTTCCCAGGGGTCATATGAAGTAATGGTAATGGGCAAAGATGCAATTGCAAAGAATAAAGAGTTACAAAAAAAATATTTGCCGGATTGTGTGATCATGGGTGAGACGGATAAAGAGGATCTTCCTTTGCTTGAAAATAAGTTAACGGAAAATAAAACATTAATTTACGTGTGTACAAATAAAGTATGCAAAAAACCTGTGGAGAATGTGTCAGAAGCATTGGCCCAGGTAAAATGAAATTATCATAAAACCAACAGCAGCATATATGCATGCTAAAAATTAAGCCAAATGGAAAGTACAATCAAACAAACAGAGTTCTTTAAAGGGGTTGGTCAAATAAAATTTGAAGGCACCTCATCAGACAATCCTTTTGCCTATCGCTGGTATGATGAAAACAAAATGATAGCAGGGAAATCAATGAAAGATCATTTGCGCTTTGCCTGCGCATACTGGCACAGTTTTAATGGCAGCGGTGCCGATCCGTTTGGAGAACCAACTCATTTATTTGAATGGGATAAAAAACAGGATGCAATTGAAAGAGCAAAAGACAAAGCTGATGCTGCGTTTGAATTTATAACAAAGCTTGGTTTGCCTTATTACTGTTTTCACGATGTGGATGCAATTGATTACACGAGTGATGTAAA
>VBAS01000318.1 GCA_005882975.1 Bacteroidota bacterium
AATTGAATCTTCGTATAATTCTTTATATAGATTTTTTGCCAGTGCTTTTGCCCGTTGATCTTCTACCATGTGCTCCCGCTGGTTCTCTGCTAAAAATCCACAGAACACTGCGAGGAACAACATTAAAAACTCCCAGAGATAATGAGTCCATTTTTGCCGTGAAGTATGTGAGTGTGCATGTACCTCCATATCAGTTACTGATTATAAATTGCAGATTAATTTATATTTTCCAAAAACGACCAAAAAGTCGAGGATAATTTTAGATGTGATCTGAAGAGTGCCTAACCACGAAAAGAATTTCATTTTTATAATGTTTCAGGAAAGATACATTATTGAGAACAGATTTAAAATGCCTGACTGTGAACAGATCAGGTCACTACAAATCTATAGCCTATGCCTTTGATTGTTATGATCTCCAATGAAGGGTCTTCTTTTAAATAACCACGGAGTTTGGTAATGTACACATCAAGATTACGACTGTTGAAGAAATTATCGTTACCCCATAGAAGATTAAGAATGTCCTTTCGATCAATGATCTTATCACGATTCTCATATAGTATTTTCAAAAGTTCGCTTTCCCGGTAAGAAAGCTTGCGATCTTCCTTACCATCATTTAATACCTGGCGGTTGAGTTGAAAAGTGTACTTACCCATTGTTACACTATCACCGGTAATTTTTTTCGGAGCCTCTGTTTTATTGCGCAGAGCATTTTGAATTCTTACGATCAGTTCTTCCATGCTAAAGGGCTTACGGATATAATCGTTACCGCCAAGTGAAAACCCTTTTACCACATCTTCGGTTTGTGTCTTTGCAGTGAGAAAAATAATAGGAACGTCTTCATTCTGTTCTCTTATTTCATCAGCAATAGTAAAGCCGTCTTTATTTGGCAGCATTACATCCAGTACGCAAATATCTGGCTCTGCCTTCTTAAATGCTGCCGTTGCTTTACCTCCATCACTTTCCATTATTACTTCAAAGCCCCGGCTTTCAAGACTTTCTTTAACGATCTTGCCAAGAAACAATTCATCTTCTACGTATAGAACTTTTGTTTTGCTCATTTATTATTTTAGTTTAACCGCTAAGACGCAAAGAAACACAAAGGATTTATAAACAAGGGGCATCACACTCAACAAAACATAGCGTCTTAGCGTCTTAGCGGTTAAGCATTTTTTGGTAATGTAATAATAAATTTAGAACCTAAGCCTGGTTGGCTTTCCACTTCTATTTTTCCTTTATGTCTTTGGATAACATGTGATACATAGCTTAACCCCAGCCCGTAACCTTTTGTATTATGTGTATTTCCTAACGGTACACGGAAAAATTTTTCAAACACTTTGTCTTTATATTCCTGTGAAACACCGATCCCGTTATCTGCGACTGACAACTCAACCGCATTTTCTTTTTCTTTCAGGTCAAATTTTATGGCGGTATTACCATTTCCATATTTTAATGCATTGTCAAGTAAATTAAAAACTACGCTTAATAAATGCAACCTATCCCCTTGTAAATGGGTATCGCCTTCTGTATTTACAGAAACAGTTGCATGATGCTTTTCAATTTGTAATCGCATAGATGAAACGACCTCATCAACAACTCCTTTCAGATCAAGCAATTCATACTTTAGCTCAATTTCTTTTTTCTCAAACATGGAAAGCTTGAGCACTTTATCTACCAACATTGAAAGGCGCTGCAATTCATTCTGCGAAATATCCAAGTACTCCTTGGTTCGCTGCGGATCATTGATCGCATTAAAATTTCTTAGTGCTTAATTCATGGGTGATGTTGCTAATGAATTCATTCTTTATTTCAGTAAGCTTTCTTTGTCGTTGCAGGTTGCCGTAAAGTAAAGCAAATGAAAAAACAGTAACACCCACAAGAAATAAGGAAAACAAAATTGGCGAAATAAGTTTTTTGACCAGGTAGCCAAATGTATTACCAACACTAAGCTCATAAATAACCGGATGCGCAAACCCGATCATAATTTTATTAGGCAACCTTAGCTCATCTCTACGATTGACATTTGTATCTTTTAAAATAGAAAACGGAATATTCATTCCTTCTTTATCAAAAGCCATTCGGCAGGAAGAATCAATTTCTTTAACACGCAATGAATCCTGTAAGGAGTCAACATTATACAAAAACCGAAAAATTTCTCCCGGAGGACCTTTGCGTTCATACATAAAGTCTTTGGTTGAATCGCCGGTTCTTGAAAAGGATTCATTCATTGATATGATCATGTTCCCTTTTTTATGTCTCATCGAATCGCGGGATAGTTCTTTATTTCTTATTATAACATTCGGCAAAACGAAACCTGCCTCTCGTAATGAATCGTTTGCCCGTACGGTTACCTCGTTTATTGCATTAGTGATCTCCTCTTCAGGGTGACCCATAAATCCAGGCTCATCATTCATTACTTCAACCTTTATCTTAGCGGAGGAATCTTTAAAAACTTTATCAAGATTCAGCTTTTTTGCCTGGAGCTTTCTTACTGCTTCTTTAAAAACCACGCTGCTGCGAAACTCAAGATTCTTTTTTTCTTTGATATAATTTTCGCGAAGCCAAAACACTTGGAAACCAGCAATAATAAGAATGGGAATAGCCATTAACAATAGCTGCCACTCATTGTGCAAACTGACCTTAGGATTACTCGCAGATATATTTCCGGGCTTCTTCATTTAAAAAACAAATTTAGCCATTAGATAACGGGGTTAAAAAAGCCGTTAACCTTTATTAACCTTAAACCAAGGTAGCTTAACTTGTACCCGGCAATGTCAGAATTAGATTTGCTAAAACATTAATTTTTTATGAGACGTTTAATGATCGCTTCAGCCCTATTAATAGCTATTCCATCTCTTTCACAGGTAAAGGAAGGTAAGATCGTGTATGAAAGAACAATGCAATTGCAGATCAGGATCAATGATGATAATCCTGCTTTTCAAAATATGATCCCAAAAGAAAGAAAGGATAAGTTTGAGCTATTCTTTACCGAAGGCAAAAGTTTATGGCAAGGTGTTGAAGATGATACCCAGAGCGATGAAACAAGTTTTGGTGATAATAGTGGCGGAATGAGAATGGTAATTCGGGTACCGGGAAATGATGATATTGCTTTTCACAACATAACTGAAAGTAAAAAAGTAGATCAAAGAGATCTCGGAGGCAAAAGTTATATTATAGCGGACAGTATAAAAAAATTGAGTTGGAAAGTGGCCGGCGAAACAAAAGTTATCCTGGGTCATAATTGTATGAAAGCAACTACACAGCGCATACAGGAAAGTTTCCGCATGACGATGGATAATGGAGAAGCAAAAAGAGAAAAAGTGATGGACACAGCGAATATTGTCGCATGGTTTACCAATGAGATACCTGGCTCATTCGGACCTGATATATACCAGGGACAGCTACCGGGAACGATTTTGGAGATAGATATAAATAACGGAAGAAATAGTTTTAAAGCAATTGAAATTTCTCCCAAGGTTGATGTTGCAAAGATCAAAGAGCCGACAAAAGGAAAAAAAGTAACCACAGAAGAATTTGCAAAAGAAAGAGAAAAGCTAATGCAGGAAATGATGCAGAATAACGGTGGTGGCGGACCTGGTATGAGAGTTAATATCCGCAATTGATCTGCGAAAAATATTATTGAAAGGCGGCATTATTATGTCGCCTTTTTTTTATTCAGGTTTATACCGGTTAAGCTCGCAGCTCCACTTTAAACGCAAGACTGAAATAACGATAATAATGATCTTTATTCTCAATATTATTTGTGTTCCATTCTTCACCATATGAAAAGGGCTCTTTGTTGGACCATGCTGCTTCACCAATTGCTATAAGAGTGTCCGGGCTTTTAAGTCTGAAACCATATGTCTTGTCCTTATGTAAGTGCACAGTTTGCAATGGAAATTGTATCCAGTTTTCCGCATCACTTTCATCTACTTCGATCTCTGAAGATGAAAGGACCTGCCCCCAATTTTTTCTTTGTTTATCGAATTCATGCAAAGTGAGGATCAGTTTTCCCGGCCGGGAAACAGCGATCGAATAGACCTGGATCTTATTAAGTGAACCCTCTTCCGGACATTGAAATGTTTGTCCTGCAAAATGATCTGAAGGGTTTGAATTCATATGGCCGATCCATAAACAAGTATTTCTGTGGAGTTGCTCAAGTGCAGGATGAAGATGGTTGCCAAAAGTCGTCGTTTTCATATTCACATGTTTTAAATTAATAATTAAAACAGCTAGTTGTGGCAGCCCTGCTTTTCTAAACATATTGTTCCGGCAAATATTGTGCTTGTGTATAAAAACGGCTTTAGAAGGGAACATGAGCTTATTCTTTTAAAATGATTAATTTAACTGGCCCATTCATCTTCCAACCACCAAAATTTCTGATCATCGAATTTCTTAACAAGCTGCTGAAGATCTAAAGAAGGAAAATAAAGTATGAAGTTTATTAAATTGTTGATTATTTCGGTTTTGCTATGGGCGTGCAGTAATTTAAAAACCAGCCGCATTGAACAACTGGCAGGATTGTATAAATTATATATAATCGAAAATATAGATTCCACGGGTCAATGGCAACAACAGGATTGGGGAAAGGGTGGCGATGGCTATATAGTCTATGATGGCAAGGGACATATGGCTGTTCAAATAATACCAAAAGGATATAAAGATTTTCAATGGTTGGATGAAGAATCTTCTATTAATAAAGACATGGTGAAACAAAAAACAGACAGCATGACCACGGACGAACTAAAAGAAGCGGTGAAAGAATTTTCTTCCAGTTATGTATATGTTGCTAACTATACTATTGAAGATACAGCCGATATTGTGGTGCATCAGCGGATCACATCCTCTCTCCCGGTTGTCTGGGGCACAACGGTAAGGAGAGCATTTAAATTTAGCGGAGACACTTTAATACTAAGAGTTATTAATGGCAACCGCAGGTTAAAATGGATAAAACAAAAATAACTTTGTAAATGGTTCTAAAATGAAAGCAAAATCAATCAAGGGGAAAACGGCAGAAGAAATAAAAGAGACTTTGGAAAAAAACATGGCGGATGGATTTCAACCAACATTAGCTATAGTGTTTATAGCAGATGATAATGAACGGGAAGCTATCTCGAAATTATTATCAGAAAAAGAAATTCAAATTTTCGGCGCTTCCACTGGCAGCAACTTCATAGATGAGGATATTGAATCAGGCGCTACCGTTATCTTACTTCTTGATATTAAGCCGGCATATTTTCGTCTTGAAATAAAAGGATCAAAAACCAATACAATAAAAGAAAACGCCGAACAAATTGGTAAGGCGGCATTGGCCTCTTTTAAAAAACCAGCTTTTCTTACCATATCAGGTGGCTTAACCACAGATGGAGATGAGATAATTGAAGGAATTGAAAATGTTTGTGGCAAAGGCACCACAATTTTTGGCGGTCTTGCAGCTGACGGTCTTAAAATGGAACGAACCTATGTTTTTACTAACGATACACTTACAGATAAAGGCCTGCTTGCATTAATATTCGACGAAGAAAAGATCGAATTAAACGGCGTTGCTGTTGGCGGATGGAAACCTATAGGAATAGATAGGGTAATTACAAAAAGTGAGGGAAATATTGTTTATTCAATTGATAATGAGCCAGCGCTTGACTTTATAAAGCGATACGCAGGATTAAAAGATATAAATGCGGACAATGCATTAAATTTTCTGCTGGCA
>VBAS01000052.1 GCA_005882975.1 Bacteroidota bacterium
TTATTGGCTAATTCTCTTACTCCCACAAAACCATCATAAGTAACTATAGTACGTCCAGGTTTCCCGGTCTTTGTGGTAATTACAAAAACACCGTTGGCACCCCTTGCGCCATAAATTGCAGTAGCTGCTGCATCTTTTAAAACATCAATTGATTGAATATCTCCGGGGGCAATCACATTCAAAGCGTTTTCAACCTGAACTCCATCCACTACATATAATGGATCATTATTCTGCGTGATTGAAATGCCACCACGTACCCTCACCTGAATAGCAGCATCTGGCGAACCCTCAGAAGTTGTTGCGGTTACACCGGCCAATCGTCCGTTCAGTGCCTGGGCAGCAGAAGTGAAAGTATTATCTTTTAGATCTTTTGCACCAATAGAAGACACTGATGCTGTCAGATCTTTTCTCTTGATGGTTTGATAACCTGTAACAACTACATCTTCCAAAACCACAACATCTTTTTCCAATTTTGCTAATACCGGCGCACTTCCGTCAGTACTAATTGTAAATGTTTTGTGATTTGTTGCGGTTATAATTAATGTAACATTTCCTGTACCAGTAACCGAAAGAGTAAAGTCACCGTTCTTATCAGTTACAGTTCCTTTTTTATCGCCTTGTACTTGTACCGATGCCCCAATTATAGGCGCCCCTGCATCATCGGTCACCTGTCCTTTAATTTGTCGCTCTTGTGAGAAAGCGAGTAGCGATAAGAATAAAAGTGAACATGTAATTGCGAGTTGCTTCATATGGCAGTTTTTGTTTTTATAAGAAAGTAGTTAGCAAATCACGGCTCATCGTGCAAAAACCGCGTTATTCCCTCAGAAATAATTCCCAATGCTAATCAGTATTTATCATATTTAAATCAATGAGTTAGGTGTTTATTTACGCAAACGTTCCCGAGAACGATAACGAAAATTATGCGTTTGATTTATCTCAAAAAAAGAGTACAAATAATTTAATGAACGTTGCCTGCAATAGCATCCTTTTTCTGTTCATTCTTAGTATATCGTAACAAGATCAAATGCAGATGCCGCTCGGTTGAAAAACGTATCTTTAAAAAGTAATTTTGCCGCCTGTATATGAAATTTGAAGCCGTAACTATTAAAGATATTGCCCGTGCACTTGGCATTTCCACCTCTACGGTTTCCCGTGCTTTAAGGGATAGCCATGAAATAAGTCCTGAGACAAAACAATTAGTACTTGATTGCGCTGAAAAATTGAATTACCGGCCCAACCCGATCGCATTAAGTTTAAAAGAAAGAAGAAGCCGCTCGATTGGCGTAGTTGTTTGTGAAATCGCCAATAATTTTTTCTCACAGGTAATTAATGGAATTGAGTCCATCGCTTATGACAAAGGTTATAATGTTATTATATCCCAAAGCAGGGAATCTTATGACCGGGAAGTGATCGATCTGCAATACCTCGCATCCCGTTCGGTTGATGGACTGCTGATCTCTCTTTCTACAGAAACTAATGACTTGAGTCATTTGAAAGCTTTACATGCAAAAGGATTCCCAATTGTTCTCTTTGACAGGATAACGGATGAGATCAATACGCATAAAGTTATCGTTGATAATTTCAAAGGTGGGTATGAGGCTACAGAACATTTAATAAAGAATGGGCATAAACGAATTGCCGTTCTAACTAATTCAGAATTTTTATCGATCACCCATGAACGTGTTGCCGGTTATAAAGAAGCATTGATCGCAAACGGGCAAAAAGTAAATGAAAATTATATCCAGCATTGTTTTTATGGCGGAATGATGTTTGAAGAAATTGAAGATGCAGTTAATAAATTATTTACTCAGAGAAATAAACCTGATGCAATTTTTGCAACAAGTGACAAACTCACAACAGGATGTTTGAAAACCTTAAAAAGAAGAGGATTAAAAGTACCAGATGATGTTTCAGTTGTTGGTTTTTCAAATTCAGATTTAGCCGAACTTATAGATCCGCCACTTACAGTAGTAAGACAACCGGCATTTGAAATGGGAAAAGATGCTACTGAATTATTGTTGCAACTTATCGAAAGCAAAAGGCCCATAAAAGAATTTGAGAAAAGAATTTTAACTCCTGAATTACAGATCAGGGAATCATCAATAAAAAAAATGGTTATTGCAGATTGAGAATTATTCCTCGTGTAAAACCAGTTCTCCTTCCAAAACGATTTTCTGCGGCAAGTTTGTTAAGTTATTTTCTTTTCTATTTATCAACTGTAGTAAAATATCAGTTGCTTTTTCCGCCTGCTCAAAAGGAAACTGTTCTACTGAAACAATTGGAGGATCATCCAGGTAACGTATTATCGGCAAGTTTGCATAGCTGCCAAAGAAAATATCCTTATTGATCTTTAACCCTTCCTTTCTCGCATATCGAATTGCATCAAGCGCCACGTAATCATTAAATGCAATAACAGCTCCCGGTAATTTTTTTAACGCTAATAATTTGCCAATAGCTTTTTCAGTGCCAATCGTTGTAAGATCAGTTTGTACAATTAACTCTTTTTCTTCTTTCAATTTATTTTTAATTAAACCTTCTCTGTATCCGTCAGCTCTTTCCTGTGTTAGCGAAATGGCGCCGGGACCATTAATAAATCCAATTCTTTTTATTCCTTTTTTCACAAAGAGGTCCACCATTGCAACCGTACTTTTTTTTAAACTACAGGTAACAGAGATCGCATTCGGCATTTCCGGTGCACGGTCAAAAAATACAACTGGTATATTAAATTGTTCTAATTCCTGGAAGTGTGTATAATCGCCGGAAGTTTTTGAGACGGAAACAATGATACCATCGACCCTATTGCGCCGCATTGTTTCCACTATTTGTTTTTCTTTTTTAGGATCATCATGACTTTGGCTGATAAGTACATTATAATTATTCTCGATCGCCAGTTTCTCAATGCCATTTATTGCGATAGAAAAATATTGTTCCTGCAGATTAGGAAGAATAACGCCGAGTGTAAAAGTTTTTCCCTGCTTGAAAAAAATAGCTGCCTGGTTTGGTTCATAATTGATCTCTTTAGCAACTTGTTTCACTTGCATTCTTGTTCGCAAACCAATGCTTGGATGATCATGCAATGCTCTTGAAACAGTAGAAACTGAAACATTCAATCTCTTTGCAATTTCTTTTATAGTAGGTATCTTTTTTACCATGATTGAATAGAAACTAAGGATAATAAAGATAATGTTTCGTGCAAACCGTGTATATAATTAGTTTTGAAAACGGCCCGTTTTTTCTGTAACTTTCACTACCTAAAACTAAAACTACCAACTATGCGCAAAGTTTCTGACATTCTTGGCCGAAAAGGAGCCTCAGCTGTTGCAGTGGCCCCCGACACAAAAGTGATCGAGGCACTGAACATTATGGCTGAAAAAAACATTGGCTCCTTGCTTGTAATGGATGGCGGTGAATACCTTGGTATCATTACAGAAAGAGATTATTCAAGAAAAATTGCTCTGAGGCACAAAAGTTCTGTTGACACTAAGGTTTCTGAGATCATGACCACAAATTTACCTGCCGTAAATCCCAGCGACAGCGTGGAATACTGTATGCAACTTATGTCTGATAAGAATATTCGTTACTTACCGGTTTTTGAAAAGAATCTATTGGCAGGCATAGTAAGTATGAGTGATGTAGTAAAAGAAACTATTTTACAGCAAAAAGAAACTATTGGCCACCTGGAGAGTTATATCCATTCAGGTCTTTAAATTTGTATACAACTAAAAACACAAGTTAGTTCCCGTCTCGCCTAGGCGAGACGGGATTTTTATTTTTTATCGGTTTCATCTTGTTTTGATCTAACCAATACAAGATCTTTTATGTCAACATGTATTGGTAACATTCCAATCTTTACAACAGCTTTTTTTCCTCTTAATTCTAGTACCTGCCCCACCTGGTGATTCTTTTTCATTTTTACTTTTTCTCCAACTTTTATCTCACCTGATAGTTCTATAAATTTTGATTCTATTTGCTTTTGCATTTTACCAGTAGCCTTCTTTTCACTCTTATTAAATAAAAGGGCACTGATATTTTTGATCACTTTACTTTTGTCTTCTTCCTTTCGCCAATCGATCACCATTTGTTTTAGCTTTCTCTCCATTTCTTTCAGGTAAGCTAATTTCTCTTCCGATACTTTATTCTGATGTTTCAAAAGTTCCACTTGCTGATCATGTTTTTCCCGATCCATTGTATGCTTCATCTCTTTTTTCAATTTTTCATTCTCCTGCAGCAACTGGTGCAATTCCTTTTCTTTCTTTTCAAGATTATGAAGATCCTGCTCCGTTCTGTTCAGCAATTTGTCTAAACGAAAATGTTCTTCATCTACCATTTTTCTTGCTCGATCGATCAGTGGTCTGTCCAAACCGATCCTTTCCGCAATGGCAAACGTGTATGAACTTCCGGGCTTACCAATATTGAGTTTATAAAGAGGCATCAGATTTTTTTCATCAAATGCCATAGCGCCATTTATAATGCCGGGCGTCTTACTGGCCATTACTTTCAAATTGAGGTAGTGAGTAGTAACAATACCATAAGAATGTTTCTTTACTAACTCCTCTAATATTACTTCTGCAAATGCGCCACCAAGATTCGGATCACTACCACTGCCTAATTCATCAATAAAGAAAAGTGTTTTTCCACTGGCTGATTCCATAAAATATTTCATGTTCTTCAAATGGCTGCTGTAAGTGCTTAGTTCAAATTCCAGGCTTTGTGTATCGCCAATATGGATAAGCAATTGTTTGAATACTCCAAATTTTGAAGATGGCTGTACAGGTACGAGTAAACCACTTTGTACCATCATTTGCAAAAGACCGACAGTTTTAAGTGTTACCGTTTTACCACCCGCATTTGGTCCGCTTATAACAAGTATTCTATTTGTTTCATCAAGTGTTAATGAAACAGGAATGGTTGGCTTGTTCGCTTTCTTATTATATAGATATAACAAAGGATGAAAAGCCTTTTCCAGATGAACAATGGCTTTATCTTCTACAAGCGGGAATTCACCGTTCATCTCTAAAGCAAGTTTTGCTTTTGCCCGGATAAAATCATACTCACCGGAAATAGAATGATACGTTGATAATAAGGTGGAATACACAGAAAGTTTCGCAGTCAGATCACGAAGCAAACGATATACTTCTCTTTTCTCATCGCTTTCCAAAGAATAAATATCATTATTCAATTCTATTGTTTCTTCTGGCTCTATAAAAGTAGTGCGGCGGCTTTCACTTTCGCCATGCAAAATTCCTTTCACTGTTCTTTTCTGTTCAGCATAAACGGCCACCACCCTTCTGCCATTCAAAAAGCTTTCTTCAATATCCGCCAGGTAACCTTGTTTATTCAGTTTGGAGATGATCCTATCAAAAGCTTTGCGCAATTCATTTCGCTTTCGATATAAATTCATGCGGATACTTTGCAATTTATCCGACGCACTATCCTTTACCTGTCCGCTTTCGTCAATTATATCATCTATCATTTCAATGATAGCTTTTTCATAATAAGTTCCGTCAATAATTTTTATGAGATTGTTGTACACATTTCTTCTTTCTGCATCAAACCATCGGAAAATATTTTTCATCAATTCTGCCAGCTTTCTTATCTCGATCAATTCATCACCTGCCAATACTGCGCCGGGAATTGAAAGCACTTTTAACTCCTTTGATAAATTAAATATGGGGTCGTTTGGAAAATAGATACTGTTTTGCAAAAGCTGTTTGTATTCATAACTCTGTCGTAATTCAGTTTCTATTAATTCAATTCGTGTGTGAATTTCTAGCTGGTTTGCTTTTTCAATTGCATATTCGCTTCTGCAATGACCAGCCAATAATAATTTTACTTTGTCAAATTCTAATTGTATGTATGCCGATTCGGGGAAAAGTTTCATCTGATCGTTAAAATAATTTTTTAGCCAACAAAAGTAATTCTATTAAGCGTCTCTTGCACAGTTTATCCAGAGCGAATGCGAAGGACTCCGTTCGCCTTTCTTTTCCTCATTGAGCAATTGTGTCATTCCAGATGATTATCCAGACCCAGGTGAATGGGCCTAACTCTCGTACTATATTCAGAATATTTGTTAATGAACTCAGAAAGATATTTTCCTGTCATTCAGGTCGCAAACCATCCATTCAAAATCATCGTAAATTGCATTGAATTGGAGAAAATGCAAGAAAATAAAAAAAGAATATTTATGAAAACATTTTGGCTGGCTGCCTTTACCGGCGCCACCGCATTAATTTCCTGTGCACAAAACAATAATCAAAATTTAAAAATGAATACGACAAAAACATCTAAAGAAACTGAAGCCGCTTTTCCAGGCAAAACTGATACTGCAACTTTTGGCACTGGTTGTTTTTGGTGTACCGAAGCTGTTTTCGAACAACTGGAAGGTGTTGTATCGGTAACGTCAGGATATTCTGGCGGACATGTTGCTAGTCCAAGTTATAGAGACGTTTGCACTGGCGAAACGGGTCATGCCGAATGTGTGCAGATCGTTTACGATTCTTCAAAGATCAGTTTTGATGAACTACTTGAAGTTTTCTGGCAGGTTCATGATCCAACAACTTTGAATCGCCAGGGAGCAGATGAAGGCACACAATATCGCAGTGCAATATTTTATCACAATGACGAACAAAAACAAAAAGCCGAGAAATATAAAACTGAATTGGATAAAAGTGGTGCATTTAACAACCCGATCGTAACAACTCTTGAACCGTTCACTAAATTTTACAAAGCCGAGAATTATCACCAGGATTATTATGAGCTTAATAAGAACTCTAATCCTTATTGCTCTATCGTTATACAGCCCAAGCTTGAAAAGTTTGAAAAAGTCTTTAAGAATAAATTGAAGAAACATTAAAAAGCAAAGGTGGGATCAAATCCCACCTTTTGTTTTGGGTACCATTCAAATCATACGCTTTCTTTTTTAAATAATTAAAGAATGGTTTTTCTGGAAATGGTTTCAACAGGTAAAGGATCAACGGGTCATAGAATGGATCTTAATTTCATACTAGTATTAAACGGCTTCCAGGTCTTTGGATTCTACTGCTTTTCATGTGGAATATTGGGTCTTTAGTTTGCATAGGGGTTTAATAATATATTCAATATAATATTCTTTCAAATAAGAAATATTTATTTGGAACATTTGTCAATCCGAATAAAACATACCTGGGAAATAAACTGAAGAAGAAACTAGGCTTAGCAAAGTGAGAAATTCATACAACATTCAGAGTACGTTTTCAACGGATCAGATTAATGGCATTTACAGGATAACGGAAGTGGCTTATTCAGGATATCGCTTCAATAGCAGGATGTAAAAATAAAAATCAGTTTCTATTTATACAAGCATTCAATGTTATTTTTAAATAGGAATTCTACTAAATACGTAACTACTAAATACATTATTTTTTCATTGTTCTTCTGAGTTCTAACCAGTTAAGATTATTGGGTTCAAATCCTGAAATTTCTGGTTGTACTAATCGTATAACGCGGTCATACCACAATGGGATCAATGGCGCATCATTGATCATTAATTGGTCAGCCTGACGATATAAAATAAATCGTAAAGAATCGTTTGGTTCGGCAACGGCTTGTTCAATCAACTTATCAAATTCAGGATTTTTATAGCGGGTATAATTAGGAGGCGCAGGATTCTTAGAATAAAAGCATGAAAGATAATTAAAGGCATCAGCATAATCTGCTATCCAGCTCCCTCTGAAAAAAGGAGCTTTTGAATTGGATGTAAGCTCAAATAAAAACGATCGTAAAACAACTTCAACAGTAACAGGAATACCTGCTTCTTCAAATTGCCTGGCAAGATAACTTCCTATCTCACCATATATTGGAATTGTATAAAGCTTAATGGTCGGAAATTTTGTACTGTTTGTAAGCCCCGCTTCTGTCAGTAACTTTTTTGCTTTTGCCAGGTCATAATGATATCCCTTTACTGATGTATCAAATGACGGCATTCCTTCAGGTACAAATCCATTTTCTGCGGGAGAGCTTAATGAGTTTCTTAAATACAAGATCATCTTTTTACGATCGATCGCATAGTTCATCGCCTGTCGTAATTTCTTAAGTCGCGTTGGCGAATTCTTTATCAATTCATTTGTAGTATCAACTAAAAAACCAAAATACTCAGTATTAAGATAAGGATGAATTTGCAAAACGACTTTGTCTTTCCAATTATTTCTTAACTCCCCTTTTAGTGTAAGTATCTCATCTTTAAAAGAAGCATCAATATCATTTAAAAAATCAAGTTGCTTTTGACGGAATAATAAAAATTCGGTAGCCTTACTTTCATTAAATGTGATCTTAATACCATCTAAATAAGGCAGCCTGCTACCTGCAGGATCTTTTTCAAAATAATTTTCATTTTTCTTAAATATTAATGCGAGTCCTTCTTCCCATGCTACAAACTGAAACGGCCCTGTACCACAGGGATGACTTCGAAAATCAGATCCATATTTTTCAACCACTTCTTTGGGGACAACAGAACAATAGGTCATTTTCAATATCTGCAAGATCGGCGCATAGGGTCTTATTAATTTTAACCTGAAAGTAGAATCGTCAATTGCTTTAAATCCATCACTACTATCAACCACGTTATTGAAAATATAAAAACCGGGACTCGCAATTTTTGGGTCTAAAATTCTTTTGAAACTATATTCCACATCTGAGGCAAGCATTTTTCTTCCTTTTCTATTTTCAAATGCATCATTGTCGTGAAAAGTAACGTCTGTTCTTAAGTGAAATATATATTCAAGTCTGTCGGAAGAAATATCCCAGTTCTTTGCAAGCGAGCCTCTTGTTTTTGTGTCGCCATCATTTTCAACCAGTGTATTGAACAATTGATGCACCGGCCACATCGTAGACTGATTTTTTGAAAATGCAGGATCAAGAGAAGCAATGCCGGTTGATTCATTATAATGGAATATCTTTTTAGAACTTTGATCATTGCTACCACAATTAATAAGGCACAAGCAACAAGGCACAAGAAAGAATAGGTATATATTTTTATATTTCATTAATTATTGAACGACTAAATTTACAATTCAAACTTTCATTGATGAATAAAATTTTCAAGGCAATATTAATTTTTAATTTTTCATTATTAAGTATTAATTCAGGCAATGCTCAGTTTACAAAGCAAGATAGTCTACGTGGCAGCAACGGTCCGGGACGAGATTGGTGGAATGTTGTAGTTTATAAGATCAATGTCACTCCCGACTTCGATACAAGATCCATTACCGGATCGAATGAAATAACATTTAAGGTTGCAAAACAACCAAAGAATGGCATGATGCAGATCGATCTGCAACAGCCGCTATCAATTGACAATGTTTTTTTAGATGGTAACAAAATATCAAAAATTAGTCGCGAGGGAAATGTTTATTGGATCAATTTTGAAAAAAAGAAATTTAATATTTCAGGTAAAGGAGGTATGGAGCAAGTTTATAAGCTATCAATCGAATACCATGGTAATCCAACCGTAGCAAAGAGACCACCCTGGGATGGTGGCTGGATATTTACAAAAGATGCGCAGGGAAGACCATGGATGAGTGTTGCCTGCCAGGGATTGGGCGCCAGTGTTTGGTATCCTTGTAAGGATTACCAGGGCGATGAACCTGATTTTGGGGCCTTAGTGACCATGAAAGTTCCTGACACATTAGTTGCTGTTTCAAATGGAAAATTGTTTTCTGATAATACTGATAAAAATATAAGGCAAGAAGTTTGGGCAATAACAAATCCTATTAACAATTACAATCTTATTCCATACATCGGTAAATATGTGAACTGGAAAGAAACTTATGAAGGCGAAAAAGGAAAATTGGATTGTGATTATTGGGTACTTGATTACAATTTAGAAAAAGCAAAAGAACAATTTAAACAAGTGCCAATGATGCTCAAAGCATTTGAATATTGGTTTGGCCCCTACCCTTTTTATGAAGATGGTTATAAATTAATAGAAGCACCTCATCTTGGAATGGAACATCAGAGTGCGGTTGCTTATGGAAATGGATTTAAAAATGGTTATCGGGGAAGAGATCTTTCGGGTTCTGCTGCGGGGTGGGGATTAAAATGGGATTTCATTATAGTACATGAAAGCGGTCATGAATGGTTTGCAAATAATATAACAACCATCGACATAGCTGATATGTGGGTGCATGAAGGCTTCACCAATTATTCTGAAACTTTATTTACTGAATATTATTATGGCAAAGAAGCAGGCAGCGATTATTGTATCGGCACAAGGAAATTGATCACCAATGATAAACCGATCATCGGTCCATACGGAGTAAATAAAGAAGGCAGTAATGATATGTATTATAAAGGTGGCAACATGCTGCATACTATTCGCCACGTAATTAATGACGATGAAAAATTCAGGGCCATTTTAAGAGGATTGAACTCCAAATTTTATCATTCAGTTGTAACTACAAAGCAAATTGAAAACTATATGTCTGAGCAATCAGGAAAAGATCTTTCAAAAATATTTGATCAATACCTCAGAACCACAATGATCCCTGTTCTTGAATTTAAATTTACCGGTGATAATATCTCTTATCGCTGGACAAATTGTGTACACGGATTTAATATGCCAGTCAAGCTTGATGGAATAGAGGACTGGTTGAAAGCAACTACAGAATGGAAAACTGTGGCAGCGACAGCAGATATATTAAAAGACGGATTAAAGATCGATCGCAATTTTTATATAACAATGAAAAGAGTTCAATAACACTCACTACTGACCACTCACAACTCACTATCTTTATCGCATGAGTATTATCCGAAGGCAAAGTATTATTTCTTCAATACTGATCTATGTTGGTTTTGCTTTCGGCGCATTAAACACTTATTTGTTTACAAGAGAAGGCGGCCCCTTTACAAAAGAAGAATATGGACTTACCGGGGTATTCATGGCTATTGGTTCTATAATGATGTCAATTGCGTCTCTTGGCATGCCGGCCTACATCAATAAATTTTTCCCTTATTATAAAGATCATTTACCAAAGAACAAAAATGACCAGGCAGCGTGGGCATTGCTTGTAAGTATTATCGGGTTTGCACTTTTATCTATTGGGGGGCTGTTTATGAAAAATGTTGTGGGAAGAGCATTTGATAACTCGCCTCAAATTGTACAATACTATTATTGGCTTTTCCCGTTTGGTCTTGGGTTAACTCTTTTTTCTGCGCTTGAGGCATTTGCATGGCACAATCACAAATCCATTCTTTCAAATTACCTTAAGGAAGTACAGTTTCGGGTTTTTGTTACCATCCTTTTCGTGCTGGTAAGCATTAGTGTAATAAAAGAATTTGATCTCTTTATAAAGATCTATTCGTTTCTCTACCTTCTGCTCGCTATTGCTCTTTTTATTTATTTATTCAGCACGGGAAAGATCAGTCTTAATTTTTCGATCAGTAAAGTTACAAGGAGGTTATTCAAAAAAATACTGATGCTTTGCGGATTTGTATGGGGCGGCACACTTATATATAATCTTGCAGCAGTTGCCGACACAATTATTATTGCAGGTGTATTCCCAGACGGAGCCGGCATGGTTGGGCTTTTCACTTTTGCTCAATACCTTACAAGCCTTATACAAGCACCACAGCGAAGTATTGTTGCAGCTTCAGTTGCGCATCTTTCACAAGCGTGGAAGGATAAAGATTATAAAAAGATCAATCGCATTTACCAGCGGTCATCGGTCAACCAACTCATTTTTTCTGCTGCTATGTTTTGTCTTGTCTGGTTAAATTACAATGATGCGATTGATTCTTTCCATCTACAAGCAGAATATAAAGTAGCTCTGGATGTATTTCTTTTTATGGGATTAATGCGAATTGTTGACATGGGCACAGGCGTCAGCGGTCAGATCATTGCCACATCTACTTTTTGGCGATTTGATTTTATTACAGGTGTTATATTATTACTCATTATGCTGCCATTAAATTGGATGCTGACAATGCGGCTTGGATTGATCGGCCCTGCGATTGCCAACCTGATCTCCTTCTCCATCTATAATTTTATCCGATATCTCTTTTTGCTGCGCAAGTTCAAAATGCAACCATTTACTATAAAATCATTGCTTGCGATCTTATTAGCCCTTGCCTGCTATGGTATTTGCTACTTTCTATTAAATGATAAAACCGGGATTGTATGGCTTACAACAAGAAGCTTGCTTTTTATTGGGTTGTTTTTTGCCGGAACTTATTGGCTCGATCTTACACCCGATCTTAAAATTGTATTGGAGACTTTAAAAAAGAGAATAACGAAATGAAAATTTGACTACCGGCTAATAACTACCGACTCTTTTTCTTTCAATCTTCCCACACCCACAAACTTTTTAGCCCAATATTCATCAAAAATATCGCTGATCATTACGCCACCGCTTGTAGATGCATGAACAAATTTATTGTTCTGAAGATAAACACCGACATGGGAAATACCTCCACGTGTATTAAAGAAAATAAAGTCACCTTCTTTTAAATCTGTTTTTGAAATGCGACTTGTTAAATTATATTGTTCTCTTGCAGTTCTTGGAATACTAAGACCATAAACAGAAGCAAAAAGGAATTGAGAAAATGCAGAACAATCAACTCCATTTTTAGTTGTGCCACCCAAACGATAAGGCGTGCCATACCACTCATCAATGAACTCAAACATTTTTGTGTTCTTTACTTCTTCGGCCGGTGTGCTAAGTAAAACAGCATATTTTATTTGTAAAGAAGATAAATTTTCTGCATCGCTTTCCCGATGAGTGCTATTGCGTATTGCTGATGTTTCTTTTTTTGCTGCGGCTTTTTCATGTTGTTTTTCCTTTCCCTCTTTCGAAGATTTAGCCGGTACGTCGATCGGATCCAAAAATTTTGATTCTTTTTTAACAGGATCTGAACTGTTCGTGGAGGCAATTTCTTTGTTACCTGTAAAAGCTGTTTTTAAACTGGCGCAGCTTGCCAGCATTACGATCATTATTGAGTAAAGACTTACCTGTTTCAGCATGAATAGGATTCAAAAATAAATGAGAGGGCTTATACGCTAAGATCCTGCCCTCACCAGTTAACAAAAATAAAAATCTTTTCCGGGCTTGTGGATATTATTTAAACGAAATTTGCACTGAAAAATTGCCATTAGCCTTTATTTGCAAATAGCAGTTGACATTAAGCGATTAAACTGATTGATGCTGATCATTAAAATTAAGGAACAAGAAGAATGAAATTTTCACACTTACACGTACATACTCAATTTTCATTATTAGATGGTGCGGCATCCATTCAAAAGCTTTATAAAAAAGCAATTGATGATAATATGCCCGCCCTGGCAATTTCTGATCACGGAAACATGTTTGGTGTTTTTGAATTTGTGGCAGAAGCCTACAAACACAAGAATGAAGATGGGAGTTTAAGAGTAAAACCGATTGTAGGTTGTGAATTTTATATCACAACAGATCGCACCCGCAAAACCTTTTCAAAAGAAGATAAAGATCCGCGACATCACCAGATATTGCTGGCAAAAAATGAAACCGGCTATAAAAATCTTGTAAAACTTACTTCGCTTGGTTTCATTGAAGGAATGTACAGCAAGTATCCGCGTATTGATAAAGAATTAATCTTAAAATACCACGAAGGCTTAATTGCCACTACCTGCTGTTTGGGTGCATTGGTTCCCCAGGCTATTTTAAGAAAGTCAGAAGCAG
>VBAS01000319.1 GCA_005882975.1 Bacteroidota bacterium
ACTTTGCACTTAGTGTTTTTGCAACACCCGGAACTCCTTCTATTAAAATATGACCATCAGATAAAAGACCGGCGATCATCAGGTCAACCATTTTATGCTGACCAACTATTACCTTGCCTATTGTATCGCGAATTGCATTAACGGCTTCGTTCAATTTTGTAAGATCCGTTCTTTGCTGAAAAACTGTTTCTTCCATTGTCTATTTTTTAAAATACTCCTGTATAAGATTGTGTAATTCGAGTAAGCGTACGTCACTAATATTATCTGAATGATCCGTGTCATCCATCAATTGCAACAAGTGTTTCACTCTTGTTTCCGGTACGCCACTTTTCCTGGACAAGGCTTCAGAAAATTCATTATTCAAACTTTGGGTGTTTAAGTAATAGCTATTTCTTACATATTCCAGAAAATAGGTGAACATCTTCAGCGCAATATTCCTGTTATCTTTTTTCTGAAGATAAAGCCGCCCGATCGTTTCTGTATAAGATATGGTAGTATTATTATTAGGAATTCGCTCCGGCACTAACCGTTGTTTTCTTCTTCCACCGAATGCAATAAAAATTAATAAGACGGCAAGTGTAAGTAAAAAAGCAAAATATAAGGGTGGCTGTTTTTTAAAAAATTTGAAGATGGAAAAATCTTCATCAGAACTTTTTCTTAGCCTGTAATAGTTATCCCAATAAACCGAACTGGTTTCGGGTTTAAAATAAGAAAAAGCTTTTTCAAGATACTCTTTATTGTTACCTGTAAGTAAGAAATAATTGCTGAAGGCCGCCGGACCTATATGCAGGATAAACTTGCCCTGCCCATGATCTATCGCGATGAAATTAGGGTCATTATCCTGGTTATATCCCAACTCCTGGGTAGCTGAGGTATCATAAGTAAGTACCTTATTATTAAAAGGAACAAAAAAGAAACCATATTTCTGTTTATCCGTTTTGCTTTCATGGGCCAAAGAAAGCCAGGTATCTTTCTTTTCCATTGCGTATTCACTTTGGGCAAAAAAAACAGAAAAGTCAAATGAAATCTTTGCACCAAGTGTATCGATCAGTTTTTCATCAATATATTCTGCACTTATAAAAAGCGTATTGCCATTGCTCACATAATTCATCATACTTTCGAGATCATCTTTGCTTATGAAAACTGCTTTCGCTACAATAACGTAAAGCGACTTATCATAGTTAATCTCGTAGCGCAGTTTGGAAAAAGGTTTATTAATAACATCAGTAACTCCATAATTGAAAAGAGAATTAAGATAGTGATAAGCAACATATCCCCCCATTGGCTCCTTGTCTTTATATCCATATTTAGGATCCAGCCTGGGAATTCGTATTCCACGGTTTGATTTAAAGCAACCGCTGAATAAAACCAGGCATGTAAAACCAGCAAGAAAGAATTTATATGTTACTCTTCTATTCAATTACTTCAAATTGTTTTTATTGAACTGTGTGAAGCCGCCCTGTATCTGCTCAAATAAGTTTTCATCAACGGGGTATTCGCCATACCATACATATTCGTATTGTAAAGTAAGTGAGGCAAATTCATTTGCAAACTTATGCCGCCTTACTTCCATTACATATTCATAATTGGTTTTGTTGGCATTTATTTCTATAAACTTCTTTTCTGATAAACGATGTAACGATTGCAGGTAAAGGTATCGAACTGCAAGCCTGTAATTACCTGCTCTTATTGCGTTGCGAAGAAGTGAGTCTGGATCGTTTTCGTTTTCTTCTTCAGACATTGCTATATCTGATGCAATATTTTTCCGGCTTCTTGAAAGGAACGAAGAGTTACTTAAAAACAACCTGTAGACAAGATAACCAAATAATCCTATGGCAAAGATCCAAAAAATGACACCAAATATGGAACTAAAAAAATTTGTACCATTAAAGTCAACTGTGCGCCGTGGTCTCCGCACTTTAACTTGTGTTGCTCTTAACAGGCTATCCATATACCTTTTATAATAAAATCCCTTGTCAGCATTAATCACCCGAACACTATCGTAATTGATTGCCCGGAATTCTCTTTTTAAAGTATCAGGATAATAAGTTGCTTCAACGGTTGTTTGATCATCAGCATCTGAAGTCGTAAACCCAGAGGTATCCGTAGTACTAACCTGCGCATGGATATTAAATGAAAATAATGATGCTACAAGTAGTATAAGAAAGTGATATGATAATTTATTTTTCAAATAGTAAGAGACGTGGATAAAGATGGATTCAACCGCTTCAATTTTCTTTCCACCAGGATTGGGTAAATAATAAAATACCATACAACAAAACAAAATGAAGTGCCAAGTATCAGGAAACTTACCCATACTGGCATTCCACCTTTGCCGTCTTTATCAAAAGTTTCAGACATAAGATGAGTAATATAACTTTCAAGAAAAGCAGCGCCAAGAGTCATCGGTACAAAAATGATCATGATCTTAACAGCATCTTTAATTCCTGTTTTAAATGAGCTAAGCCGCGAATAGGAACCGGGAAATAAAATACTTTTTGCAATAATAAATCCTGCCGTTGCCGAAATGATCATTGCCGATATCTCCAATGTACCATGAACCCAAATAACCAATACAGATTTTAAGCCAAGTCCTTTTGCAAAAAACATATATTGAAAACAACCGAGCATTACACTATTTGTAAACAGTAAATGAAGTGTAAGAACGCCAAAGAACAAACCAAAAATAAACATCAGGAAATCGATCTTCACATTGTGATAAAAGAACCACATAAACGTTGAGAAATAACCCCCCTCTCCTGTATTATTATAAACACCGAAAGGATCACCATTGGCAATATTATCTTCTGTCATTGCCACATAGTCTTCGCCCAGCACTCCTTTTACAAAACCATAATCACGCATGGATGAAATGATACCCATGGCACAACAAACAGCGAAAACGATGAAGGTGAAAAGAAATATTTTGTGGTTTTTCCGAATAACCATTGGCAATTCGGTTTTCCAAAAACTAATAAGCCGTGAATATTTTTCTTTTTTATTTTGATAGATGGATTGATAAATAGAAACGGCAAGGCCGTTGATGAGTCTTGTTACTTTGCTATGCGGGTAAAATGTTTTAGCATAAGCCAGGTCATCGACAAGCGTTGTGAACCTGTTTGCCATTTCATCAGGATCATCAGTTTCGAAGTGCTCATATTCCTGCCACTTCTGCGCATTTTTTTTAATGAACAAAGCTTCCCGCATATAATAAAATCGTTCGTCAATATTAAGAAGTAATTTCTTAAAGCTGTCTTGTAATTTCCGGTTTTTTATTTTGCACAACAGCCTTTTTATCCCGCTGTTTTTGCTATTTTGCGATCATCGTATGCCGTCAATTCAAATCAATACTCCCTTTAACCTTGCCCTGGATTTTGAAGTGGCAGCACTTCATAAAAGGATACTCGCATACCTCGTTGATGTTATCGTTCTTGTTATTTATGCATGGGGCATGAAAAAATTTTTGGACGAAATACTCCAGGTCGAATATAACAGGTATGGCATCGAAATTTTATTGGTGTCGATCCCGATGTTGCTTTATGCTTTTGTTTGTGAGTTAAGTATGCACGGGCAATCGGTTGGGAAAAAACTTCTTGGAATACG
>VBAS01000053.1:0-18845 GCA_005882975.1 Bacteroidota bacterium
ACAAACTGATTTTTATGCCGGTACCACAGTTTATAAACAACAAACAAACACCATCAGTTTTGCAAAAGATCTTGCAAAAAAAATTAACGGAGTAAAGACTTTTAATATCGGTTTCGGCGCTGAATATCGGGCTGAAAATTTTCAAACAAGGCAAGGTGAACAAGCTGCGTGGGATAACTATGATCCTACCCATAGAACACAACGTGGTGCTCAGCCTTCACCCGGTATTACACCGCAAGATGTGGTAAATGAAAATCGCAGAGCTGCTGGGTTATATGCTGATCTTGAAACGGATATAAGCGATCGGTTTCTTATGAATATAGCAAGCAGGTTTGAGAATTACGATGACTTTGGTAATAACCTGGCAGGTAAGCTGGCCATGAGATATAAATTTTCTTCTGCATTTTCTATTCGTGGTTCAATAAGCAATGGCTATCATGCTCCGGCTCTTCAGCAGATCTATTATAGTGCAATCACATCAGCCTTCAAAAATATTGGGGGCAGTCTTGTTCAAAAAACAGTGGGCATCTTCCGCAACAACAGCGATGTGGCAAAGGCCTTTGGCGTAAAACCATTGCAACCTGAAAAATCGGTGAACTTAAGTAATGGATTTACATCAACCATATCAACACATATCAATTTAACAGTTGACGCGTATTGGATACAAATTAAAAACCGGATCGTATTGAGCGGAAAGTTTGACAGGAATGATCCGGATATAGACAGAATAATGCAAAACTATCCTGATATTGACCTGGTGCAGTTTATTACCAATGCCATCAATACAAAAACCCGCGGAGTAGATATTGTAGTGAACGGCAACTGGAATATCCACAAAACCAATCTCAAATTAATGTTGGCTGCAAATTTCAACCGTACGAACATTTTTGGACCTGTTCAACTTGCCGATAGTCTTAAAACCAATACAACAAACACCAATATATTGTTAAACGTAGAAGAAAGCGAAAAGATTGAAAACGGTCAGCCTGCAAGTAAAATAATTTTGACCACAACATTCAGTAAAGGCAAATTCGGATTTGTATTTCGCAATACATTTTTTGGACACACCGCTACAACTACCTTGGTTGAAAGTCCAAACGACACACTTTATGAATCTTTCTCGCCCAAAATTCTTACGGATATCAGCATCAATTATTCTCCAAGATCGTGGCTAACAATAACAGTGGGTGCTAATAATGTTTTTAATGTGTATCCTGACCGGCTGAAAAATTATCGGAACACTAATGAAGGAATATTTATATACAGTAATGAAGCCATGCCATTTGGATATAATGGAGGATATTATTTTTTGAATATGAGTTTAAATTTTTGACAAACTTTCTTTTCATTAGAGCAAAATACATATGCTGGGTGCCAAATTAAAAACCATCCAAAAAAATGGCTTTCCCTATCTTCGCAACGCAATCCATCTACGCTTAAGCTTCGATGGATAAATCTACAACCTGAAATTAAATCTGCAATTGCTTCATGGTTCCAAAGTATAAACGCATCCTGCTAAAACTCTCCGGTGAATCTTTGATGGGGAATAAGAATTTTGGATTTGATAATGACGTAATAGCCCAGTATGCTGCGGACATAAAACTACTGACTGAGATAGGCGTGGAAGTTGCTATTGTAATTGGGGGCGGTAATATTTATCGTGGCATGAATGAAGCAGAAACCGGAATCGAAAGAGCTCATGGTGATTATATGGGAATGCTTGCAACGGTTATCAATGGAATGGCGTTGCAGGCGGGACTTGAAAAAGTTGGTGTGTTTACAAGATTACTTAGCGCTATTAAGATGGAGCAGATCGCAGAACCATATATTCGTCGTCGTGCAATACGGCATTTGGAAAAAGGCCGGGTTGTGATCTTCGGCGCTGGAACCGGCAATCCTTATTTTACAACGGACACCGCAGGTTCGCTTCGGGCCATCGAGATCAATGCAAGTGTGATATTAAAAGGAACAAGGGTTGATGGCATTTATACTGCCGATCCCGAGAAAGATCCTTCTGCAAAAAGATTTGATAAAATAACTTTTGCAGAGTGCATAAGTAAAAACCTGCGGGTAATGGATATGACCGCTTTCACTCTTTGTATGGAAAATAATCTTCCCATTGTAGTATTTGATATGAACAGACCAGGCAACCTTCGCCGGGTAGTAACTGGCGAAAAAGTAGGAACATTGGTTACGAGTTAATAATTCTTCTATTTTTTTATTCACTCTTGTAGATTTTGTGAAAAACTTACCCGGTCAAAACTGGCAGAATTTGACTAGTTTCCATTGTTAATTTATATATGTTAAGCATTAGTTTATCAATATTTGAGATCGCTATTCTATTTATCAGCGCCATTGTTGTTGGCGTAGTGATCCATTTATTTTATAGTAGCCGTCGTGATGAGAAAAAAGACTCTCAAGAAGAGAAAAAATCTGTAAGCAGTGGTCTTGATGATTGGAAAATAAAATATCTGAACGAAGCGGAAATTAAGGATAAAGAAATTACTGACTTGAAAAACCGGTTGCTTGATGCGACTGAAAACAAAACGATCTACGAAATTGAGATCGAAGAGCTGAAAAGCCAGGTAAAAAAATTGAACCTGGATGTTCAGCAAACAAGATCGGAAAAGCCTTCACTGCAAACAAGACCGGATTATTACGAGCAGCTTCGCCAGGCGCAGCAAATCGCCAGGCACAGCAAAGCCTGATGGATCATAATGCCAAAATAAGTCAACTGCTTGAGCAAGTAGATGTAATTAAGGAAACAGAAGAAAAGAGCCAGGAGATATTACGAAGCAATGAAGAACTGAGCATGCAGATCAAAGACATGAAATATTTGCTGGAGGAAAAAGAAGATGAGATCAATCATATAAAAGAAAAAGAACACCTGACAACCGAGATGAGTGCAATGTTAGATAGTGCTTATAATGAATTTAACACCCTGCAAGGCAAAATACATAAATTAGAATCGCAGCTTTCTTCATCAAAAATGTTGAATATTGAATATGAAGATCTGAAAGAAGCTTATTATAAAGTTATTCGTGAGCTGGATGAATCAAAAAATAAGGTCAATCATTATTTGTATGAGAACCAGGTTTTGCAGATCGAGCTAGGAAAGGTAGAAGATAAATTAACCGAGTCCAACCAGCAACGTCAGCAATTGCAAAAAAAAGTTGCTTACCTGGAGGAACTTAACAATGATCTTCACCAAATGACAGACGCTAATAAAAAACTGGAAGGCCAGATAAAAAGATTGGGCGAATTGGAAAGTAAACTCAATATCGTGGCTGAAGAAAGAGACAGGTTAAGAGAAAAACAAGGAACCGGATCATAACTGACGAAAGTCATAAAGTAAAAAGCTCCAATCGGAGCTTTTTTTATTGATGCAGGTTTACCTTTACAATGAATTAAATTTTATGCATAATAGTATTGCAGATATAAGAAGAGATTATTCTCACAAAAGTTTATCAGAAAGTGACGTAGATACAAATGCCATCAAACAATTTGAAAAATGGTGGCACGAAGCCGTCAGTTCAAAGATCGATGAAGTGAATGCAATGACGCTGGCAACCGCTTCTCTTGATGCATTACCGTCTGCAAGAATTGTTTTATTGAAAGAAGTGAATGAAAGAGGATTTGTTTTCTTTACAAATTATGAAAGTTATAAAGCTCAGCAACTTGCTGAAAATCCAAAAGCCTGTCTCGTTTTCTTTTGGAAAGAATTGGAAAGACAGGTGAGGATAACCGGGTTAATAGAAAAGATAAGTGGAAAGCAAAGTGATGAATATTTTCAATCACGTCCTGAATCAAGCCGCATCGGCGCATGGGCATCACCACAAAGCCGCGTGATAGAAGACCGCGAATGGCTTGATGAAAAATTCAATGAGCTGGTGAATAAAATGGAAGGAACCTCTATTCCACGTCCTCCCCATTGGGGAGGTTATATTGTAAAACCTGTCGTAATTGAATTTTGGCAGGGAAGACCCAGCCGCCTGCATGATCGCATCCAATATTCCCTGGATGAAAATGGAGAATGGAAGATTGAAAGACTAGCCCCGTGAGATGATAGATGATAACTAATAGATGATAGTTTTTTAAGTATCATCTGTCATCTAATAAACTATCATCTACTTCTTCTTTTTCTTCGCCGGCCTGCTTTTACCAAAACTTCCTTTTGTTATTTTTCCTTTTTTAGTTTTTTTATCGCCTCTTCCCATGATCTTGATTTTAATTTGTGTTTGAAAATATCTTGCTGATGTAAAGTAACATGAGATTTATCTAAAAGGTATTTTTATTTTTTCTTTTTCTTCTGCAATAAAGGTTTTAGGTCCTTCATGGAAGATTTTAGTGTTGCTAAAAGTTCTTTTCCTCCTTTAAATCTTGCAACAACTTTTTCCTTTATGTTTATTTGTGCTTTTGTTTGAGGATTATGTCCTTTTCTTCCTTCCCTGTATGAAAGTAAAAAAGTACCAAAGCCAACAAGTGTGACCTTGCCGCCATTCTTTAATGTTTTCGTAACAGCATTTGTAAAAGAATCAAGTGCTGTATTTGCCTGGGTTTTTGTAATACCTGACTCCTCTGCAATTACATCAATTAAGTCCGCCTTATTCATAATAGTTGATTTTTTGTGTGTGACAATGGCGGCAAATTTAGCCGCTTTTGATTGGCAGCAAAATTTTTTCTTTGTTTTTTCAAAACAATTAAATCACGGGAAAAGCACATGGGCAAAGGATTTCCTGTGATTCCTTATTTATGTTTGTTTTTGAAGTTATTGTACGATTTGCATCAGGCTGCGAAAGGCTACAAAGCGATCGCCCCACATATCAAAATATTTTTGTCGCACAGTTGTTGAAAAATTTTCAATATAACGGGTATAATCAGATTTGCTATCAGCAAAGTATTGGGCTGCATAAGTAGGGCCTTCCTTTTCGTCTATTTCCAGTAAGCGAAGCAATTTCGAATTGGTAAAACAACCGGTTTTTATCATTTCAGGCATATGATCATTCAGCATCCAGTTCACCCATGCATCATGAATTGACCAATCAACTTTTACAGTAACGTTATAGATAAACATGATTTAAATATTTATTTCAAGATACACCGGGCAATGATCTGAATGTTTTACATCGGGAAAAATTTCTGCATCTTTCAATTGACTTTTTAGAGAGTCTGTAACATTTATATAATCAATTCTCCAACCTTTATTTTGCAAACGAACAGTAGGAAAACGCTGACTCCACCAGCTATATCTATGAGGCTCAGTGTGAAATTCACGGAATGTATCCGTCCAACCGTTCTCAAAAAATTTATCCATCCATTTTCTTTCTTCGGGCAAAAATCCGGATGAGTTTTTATTGCCTTTTGGATCATGAATATCAATTTCCTTATGAGCAATATTATAATCACCACATAGGATCAACTTTGGATGTTCTCTTTTTAAGTCACTGAGCCAAATAAAAAATTCATCTAACCAATGATATTTGAATGTTTGCCTTATATCACCACTTGTTCCTGATGGAAAATAAGCATTAATAAGTCTTACATCTTTAAAATCAAGTTGAATAATTCTTCCTTCATCATCACTTGGTCCATGACCATTACCAAATTCAATTTTATCAGGAATTGGTTTTGTAAAAACTGCAACACCGCTATATCCTTTTTTCTGCGCACTGAACCAATAATCATGGTAGCCAAGATCATTAAATAGCACATGATCTACATTTTCTTTCATCGCTTTCGTTTCCTGTATGCAGATCACATCAGCAGGATTTGTTTTCAGCCAGTCAAGAAAACCTTTTTTGATCGCAGCCCTTATTCCATTTACATTGTAAGAGATAATTCGCATTGTAAATAATTGGGACGGAAGTTAAATGAATTGAATAAATAAGTGTTGCAGGATTATTCTATTTTTATCACAAAGAAGGAATTAAGAAATGAAACCCGAAGAACATCTTATCCCGCCAAAATCTCATGTTTATCTTGATGGTCCAAAAAGCCGGGGTTTTGAATTATCATTTGCTATCAGAGTCTTCTGGCAATTCATTCGGGGTTTTCGCAAACTACATTTTATCGGCCCTTGCATTACAGTGTTTGGATCGGCAAGATTTAAGGAAGATCATAAATTTTATATTGCTGCGAGAGAATTTGGTAAAAGAATTTCTGACCTGGGATTCGTAACGATGACAGGTGGAGGCCCTGGTATAATGGAAGCAGCAAACCGTGGCGCTTTTGAAAGTGGAGGCATCTCTGTAGGTTGTAATGTTCAACTACCATTTGAACAAAAGCCTAATCCTTATATGAATCGATCGATCACATTTGAACATTTTTTTGTCCGGAAAGTTTTGTTGGTAAAATATTCTTATGCTTTTGTCATTCTGCCGGGAGGGTTCGGAACAATGGATGAATTTTTTGAAACACTGACTTTGATACAAACTAAAACGATCACTCAATTTCCTATTGTATTATTTGGAAAGGAGTATTATAAAGAACTTTGGGATGTACTGGAACATATGGCGAATAACGGATCAATAGCAAAAGAGGATCTTTCGCTTGTATTGCTTACTGATGATACTAATGAAGCGATGTCACATATTCGCACTTATATCAGTACGAATTATAAAATAAAACCACGTAAACGTTCCCTTTGGTTAATGGAAAGGCGTTGATACTTATTTTTGGTAAATTTTAAAGAAATAGAAACAGCATGAAAATTAATACTGTCATTTTCGATCTGGGCGGCGTACTTATCGACTGGAATCCACGTTATGTTTACCGTACTATTTTTAAAACGGAAGAAGAGATCGATTGGTTTTTCGAGAACGTTGCTACTCATGATTGGAATGAGAACCAGGATGCAGGATACCCGATCGCAAAAGCTACTGAAGAATTAGTAGCTCAGCATCCGGAATGGGAAAAAGAAATTAAAGCTTACTATGGACGATGGGAAGAAATGCTTGGCGGGCCCATACATGGAACGGTAGAAATATTCAAAGAAATAAAAAAAATACAAGGGTTAAGAACATATGCTCTTACGAATTGGAGTGCAGAAACATTTCATATTGCGTTGGCCCGTTATGATTTTTTGCATTGGTTTGACGGAAGACTTGTAAGTGGTGAAGAAGGAACCAGGAAGCCGTTCCCGGAGTTTTATCAAAAACTGCTTGATAAATTTTCTATCGACCCTTCACAAGCTGTTTTTATTGATGATAATCTTCGGAATATAAAAGCTGCGGAGGAATTGGGAATTAAAGGAATTCATTTTCATGACCCCGGTCAACTAAAGGAAGAATTAATGGATCTTGGAATGATATTAAAAAAATAAAAAAGTATTATTGTTTTTTTAGCAAAATAAAATTTATGGAAGAAATCACCAACACCGAAGAAGTTAGCACCCTGGCTGATGAATTAGATGCACAGATCACCTATACATATGCTTCAACAGGTCAACGATTTTTAAATTTCCTGATCGATAATGTATTGATGAATTATGGTCTAAGTTATCTCACAGGAACAGCAGCCGGATTTTTAATAGCTGCGTTGTTCCCCGATTTCGCACGGAAAATATCTTCGGATTCAAGCAGCTTCGACCTTCTCCTGTTAGGTTATATAATAGCGTTAATAAACTACCTGGTATATTATACCATTTGTGAAAGAGCTTTTAAAGGATATACTTTAGGAAAATTGATCACTGGCACAAGAGTAATACGTGATGACGGTGGTGAACTTACATTAAAGGATGCGCTACTGAGAACACTGTCTCGCCTTGTACCATTTGAAGCATTCAGTGCTTTTGGGGGACATCCATGGCATGACTTGTGGACAAAGACATCCGTGATTAAAACCCGTTAATTTATCTGAACGAGATCAGTTCAACTTCGAAGATCAGTGTGCTGTTAGGTCCTATCTCACGACTGATGCTTCTATTTCCGTAAGCTAAATGGGGTGGAATATATAATTTCCATTTGCTACCAACAGGCATTAACTGCAATGCTTCGGTCCATCCTTTAATTACTCCATTTAAAGGAAAACTAGCTGGCTGTCCACGACGAACGGAGCTATCAAATACTTCATCTTTAATAGTAGTGCCGTGGTAGTGACAAGTTACAGTATTGTTAGCTGATGGTTTCGGTCCATCACCCTGGGTTATAATTTCATATTGCAAACCACTTGGTAAGGTTACTACCCCTTCTCTTTTTCCATTTTCTGCAAGAAATACTTCACCTGCTTCCATATTACTTTTTTCTTTTTGTTGTAAAAATGATTTTAACTTATCTGACAATGACATAAAATAAATTTTATTCTAAAACTGGTCTTAACCACCTGGTTGCTTCGTTCATGCTCATTCCTTTTCTCCTTGCATAATCTTCCAATTGATCCTGCATGATCTTACCGACACCAAAATAATGACTTTGCGGATGAGCAATATACCAACCGCAAACAGAAGCTGGCGGATTCATGGCGAGGCTTTCAGTTAATTCAACTCCAATATTTTCCTGCGCATTTAACAAGTCAAATAATTTTATTTTTTCGGTATGATCAGGACAGGCAGGATAACCAGGAGCCGGACGAATACCTTTATAACCTTCTTTGATCAATTCTTCATTACTTAAATTTTCATCTTTTGCATAACCCCAATATTCTCTTCTTGTTTTTTCATGTAAACATTCTGCAAAAGCTTCCACTAATCGGTCGCCAAGAATTTGTACCATGATCTTGTTATACTCATCGTGTTCATCTGCAAATTTCTTAACCCATTTGCTGGCGCCAAACACACTGACGGCAAATGCGCCCATGAAATCAGTCCGGGCCCCCTGTTCCCCGTTGGGGGAACTTAGTTCGTTGTTTTCTTTTATGCTTTGCTGGTTATTTAATGTTGTTAGAATTTTTTCGACGGCTTCTTCAGTTTTATTAAGTATGTCTTCATTATTGAAACGTATCACTTTAAATCCTTTCATTCCAAGCCATAGTGTTCTAACCTCATCTGATTCTTTGTTTTCTGGCAACTGATGTTGCAGCCCATCGAGTTCGATAATTAATCTTCTATCAAGACAAACTAAATCGGCGATATAGTTCCCGATTATATGTTGTCGTCTGAACTTGAATCCTTCTAATTTTTTTCCTTTAACAAGATTCCAAAGAATATCTTCAGCTTGTGTTGGATTGGAGCGATGTTGTACTGCGAATTCTTTTAATAATGGATAAGTAACTGGATCAGCCCACATATAACCGGGCTCGTTCTCCCCTTCCTTCCGGGAAGGGGCTTTAGCAGAGTCGTCCTCTGTCGGGATAGTCTGCGGGGATGGGCCTGGCATTATAAAATCTGCTAATGAAAAACTTGGTTGACCAACAGCTTTTTTCAATTGCTGTCGAAGCGATTCCAATTTTACTTCACCATTTTCGGTTTGAAGTGTAATAGTATCTGCATTGTTACTTGTTGCGGGCCAGAACCCAATTACTCCATTTGCAGTAAACCATTTTTCATCAATGACCTTCTTTAGAAGTTTTTGTGCATCATCATAAATCCTTTTTGCTTCTGTGCCAAAAATTTTATCAGACAACACTTGAGGAAAACGTCCCGGCATTTCCCAGGCAATAAAGAACGGACCCCAATCAATATATTTTGCAATAGTTCCAAGATCAAATTCTTTGAAAACTTTTATTCCTTCTGTTGCAGGTTTTACAGGTTTATAATTCTTCCAGTCGAAATATTCTTTTGTTATTACTGCTTCAGAATAGGGGATAAGAGATCTTGTTTTATTCTTGTTTAAAAACTGTTCGCGGAGTTTCTCATATTCCTTTTTTGTTTCAGCAAGGAACGATTGCTTCTGTTCGTTACTTAATAAAGAGCTTACCGCAGTTACGCTTCTGCTTGCATCTAATACATGCAATACGCCGTTATCATATTGCGGTGCAATTTTTACAGCCGTATGCATTCTTGAAGTAGTGGCGCCGCCGATCAATAATGGTTGTTTCATTCCACGACGTTTCATTTCATGCGCCACATGCACCATTTCATCTAATGACGGGGTGATCAATCCACTTAATCCAACGATATCTGCTTTTTCTTTTTCAGCTGTATCCAAAATTTTATCAGCATGTACCATCACACCAAGGTCAATAATATCATAACCATTGCAACCGAGTACAACACCAACAATATTTTTCCCAATATCATGAACATCACCTTTTACAGTTGCCAGTAAAACTTTGGGAGCACTGGCTGATTCTTTATTTTCAGTGCCTGCAGCTAAATGAGCTTTTTTTCTTTCTTCTTTTTCAGCTTCAATATAAGGAGTAAGAATAGCCACCGACTTTTTCATCACTCTTGCACTCTTAACCACCTGGGGTAAAAACATTTTACCGCTTCCAAAAAGATCACCTACCACATCCATTCCCGCCATTAGCGGACCTTCGATAACATCAAGCGGTTTTGGATATTTTACTCTTGCTTCTTCCGTATCAATATCAATATAATCAGTGATGCCATTTACCAGTGAATGTTTCAATCTTTCTTCCACTGATGTATTTCTCCATGCTTCATCTTTAATCTCCACCTTTCCTTTTGCTTTCACTGTTTCGGCAAATGCAATTAATTTTTCCGTTGCCTCATTATTGTCATTATTACGATTAAGAATTACATCTTCACAAAGTTTTTTTAGTCCCGGTTCTATCTCATCATACACCACTAGTTGTCCTGCGTTTACAATTCCCATATCCATTCCTGCTTTGATCGCATAAAACAGGAAAACGGAATGCATCGCTTCACGTACATGATCATTGCCACGAAAGGAGAAAGAAAGATTACTTACACCACCACTTATTCTTGTTAGTGGCATTAACTGTTTTATTTCTTTGGTGGCTTCGATAAAATCTACCGCATAATTATTATGCTCTTCCAAACCGGTAGCAATAGCAAAAATGTTCGGATCAAAAATTATATCCTGGGGATCAAAACCTACTTTTTCTGTAAGTATTTTATAAGCACGATGAGATATTTGAACTTTTTTATCTTTTGTATCGGCCTGCCCATTTTCATCAAATGCCATCACGATCACAGAAGCTCCATACATCAGGCATGTTTCAGCTTGTTGTATAAATTTTTCTTCCCCTTCTTTCATGGAAATGGAATTCACAATGCATTTGCCCTGCACACATTTTAATCCTGCTTCAATGATCTCAAACTTCGAACTGTCGATCATGATGGGGATCTTTGCAATATCTGGTTCGCTTTGCAAAAGGTTGAGAAAAGTCGTCATGGCAAGAACGCCATCAAGTAATGCATCATCCATATTTACATCAAGCACCTGTGCACCGCTTTCCACCTGTTGACGTGCAACACTCAGGGCTTCTTCATATTTATTTTCTCTAACGAGACGTGCAAATTTTTTAGAACCTGTTACATTGGTTCTTTCGCCAATGTTTACAAAGTTTGTTTCCGGTCGAACAACTAATGGCTCTAAACCTGAAAGACGTAAGTATGGACGAATGATAGTTTTTTCCGGCATCTAGATATCCCTCTTCACCAGTACATTCCGGATAACTGAAAAGTTATTAACGATAATAATGAGTATTGCTATGATCAAAAGGGTCCTTTCCATCGCAAATATTGATTAAGCTAAGATAATACTCAAATCGCCAATTCTTTAGTAGTCTCCGGTAATTTTCTTGGTGATATTTTTTTTACTTGTTTTGCAATATGTTGAATATGATCGGGTGTAGTGCCGCAGCATCCCCCAACTATGTTTACGAACCCTTCTTTTGCCCAATCTTCAAGAAAATGGGCCGTGTCTTCGGGTTGTTCGTCGTATTCTCCCATAGCGTTTGGTAATCCTGCGTTGGGATAGGCCGATACATAACAGGATGCTAATTGGCTTAATTCTTCAATGTGTGGTCGCATTTCTTTTGCACCTAACGCACAGTTCAAACCAATGCTTAAAGGTTTTGCATGCATGACGGATGTATAAAATGCTTCCAGGGTCTGGCCGCTTAATGTTCTTCCAGATGCATCGGTAATTGTTCCGCTGATCATTATTGGAAGTGTGCTCTTCTTTGTATCTCTAAAATATTTTTTAATGGCAAAAATGGCAGCCTTTGCATTTAATGTATCAAAGATCGTTTCTACTAATAACAGATCTACACCTCCATCAACCAATCCTTTTGTTTGTTCGTAATAAGCATCAACAGCATCATCAAAAGTTAAAGCTCTGAAACCAGGATTATTTACATCGGGAGAAAGAGATAAAGTTTTATTCAAAGGTCCGAATGCGCCTGCCACCCATGGGCCCGCCCCCTTCTGTTCCCCCAACGGGGGAAAGTCCCGACTGAAATTTTTCTTATCAGCAAAAGGAAGGGTGTCAAGTTTCTGTTCAATTTTCAGCAGGGTATTTTCTGTATCTGATAAAACTTCATTATTTGTGAAGCGGATAACAGTATATCCTTTGCTATTCAACCATAAGGTTCTGTCATCATCGTTTAATTTATTATCTGGTAACTGGTGATGCAGACCATCCACTTCAATTATTAGTTTCTTAGCCAGGCAAATGAAATCGGCTATAAAATTTCCGATTATATGTTGCCTTCTAAATGAATAACCATTCAATTTATCTCCACGGATAAAGTTCCACAATATATTTTCTGCTTCAGTTGATTGTTTTCGATGATGTGATACAAATTCTTTTAACACCTTGTATGTTGAAGGATCAGCATCCGCATAAAATTCGGAATGTTCAGCCGTTTGGTTTGTGCGGTTGGGTTTTCCCCCGTTGGGGGAGTTAGAGGGGGCTTTGAATTCTCTTACTGCTTCTTTTGCAATCTCAGCAGCCGCCAAATTCATTTCATACGCTAGTGCCTGCATTCCATAATCGGCTAATGATACTTTTTGTGAATTGAATGTGTTTGTTTCAATGATATCAGCGCCGGCATCGAGGTATAGCTTGTGAATTTCTTTAACGATATGCGGTTGCGTAAGACTAAGCAGATCATTATTGCCTTTGAGATCAGAAGGCCAGTCTTTAAATCTTTCGCCACGATAATCCTCTTCGGCAAGTTTATAACGCTGTATCATAGTGCCCATGGCACCATCGATGATGAGAATGCGTTTTTCCAACTCGGTTTTAATATCCATATTCAAAGTTTTGAGCTGTGAGCTATGAGCTTTGAGCTGCGAATATGTTCATAAGAATTGAGAATGATGAACGGAGCGTCGCAACAAAAGCTTCATAGCAGCAATACAGCTGACTACATAATTAAAAATCATCGAACCATATAAACGTTGGGAAACAGAAGTGAAGTTTCTTCGCGTTTATTAGTTCCGTAAAGGCCGAACAATAAACAAATCCGCCTGCATTGCAAAGATAAAGGCTTTTCTTAATTGAGCAAAGGATGTAACATAGAGATTAGATCCAGATCGGGAAAGGTTTGCGTTAATCTTAATTAACTTATTTATTGCTTACATACTTTTCAACCGGTAAACGATTCTGAAGGCTGCGGGCCAGGGTCATTTCATCGGCATATTCGAGTTCGCCGCCGAATGCAATACCTCTTGCAATTGTAGTGATCTGAATATTTGTATGCTGTAACTTCTTTTGTATATAATAAATAGTAGTATCGCCTTGTATATTTGGGTTCAAAGCAAAAATGATCTCTTCTGTTTTTTCTTTTTGTACACGATTAACGAGTGATTCTATATTAAGCTGATCAGGACCGACACCATCAAGCGGCGAAATGATACCGCCAAGAACATGATAAGTGCCATTGAATTGCTGGGTGCTTTCAATGGCGATAACGTCACGGATATTTTCAACAACACAAATGGTTTCCTGCTTGCGCATACTGTTAGCGCAGATCGAACAGATGTCTCCATCAGCAACATTGTAACAGCGCTGGCAAAATTTTATTTCATTGCGCATTTTAGCGATCACTTCGCTGAACTGTTGTACATTATTTTCTTCCTGCTTCAATAAATGAAGGACCAATCGCAAAGCGGTTTTTTTACCAATACCGGGAAGTTTGGCAAATTCGTTGACTGCATTTTCGAGAAGTTGAGAGGAGAATTGCATGGAGCAAAGATAGTTGCTGGATACTGGATACCGGATACTTGATTGCAGAAATCTACCAGAATCCAGAATCTAATATCTAGAGGCTAATCTCAAACTCATTGTCCCAGTTAGAGCGAACGGTTATCTTTTTATTGAGTGGCTTCACTAGTTCAGGTTGCTTCCTTCCTTCGAAAAATTTACCTGGATCCCAATGTCCGTTTTTATTTTCATCGTAAAGAATGCTGAGGTCATATTCGCCTGGATTAAATAAAGGTTGATAGAGTTCAGCACTGCTGAACGGGAATGTTTTAACTACGGTTCCATTTTGTGAAACTTGTAAAACGGGGTTTTTAGAAAGATCAATATTGGTAAAGCTGATCTTTAAAGAACCATAATCATCTTGTTTTCTTGTTATAAAATTTAAGGTATCGGTCTTGAGTAGTTTTCGACCGGAACTGTCTTCCGCAAAATCTTTATCAAGTATTAAATTGTAACGGGTATTTTCTTTCCAAATAGTTTTTAACGTAAGCTTTTTTTTCAGACTATCGATTTCCCAGTGATAGGAGACGGAGTTAAAAGCGGAGTCTGTACTTACCTGGATCTTTGTTGTGTCAAGATTCCGAAGTGGACGTTCAAAACTTAAACTATAATCTGCAAGCAGATCCTGCATATTTCCACTGCTTGTAAATTTTAATCGTCTTTCATCGGGTTTTGCACCGGGACGATTTCCACCGGCAAAGTTTAGTAAGGGGGTTGATTGTTGCTCCTTCTTTTCCACAAAGGCATATATGGTAAGCGGCGAAGAATTCGGTTTAATTTCTACCGCACTATCGTTAAATCCAAAAAGTGATCTTTCAGAATATCGTTTCCCTTCATCCATTACATAAACATAATAAGTGCCTGCTGGCAGGCAATATAACGGGGATGATCTTTTATAATTGCTGAATCTACTCCGCTTTTGTAAAGCATAACAAACAATGTACTATCCACACCACCAGTTTCAGCGAGCAAAACCTTACCCGAAAGTTGAAGTGTGTCTATCGTGTTACCTGTTGTGAAGATGTAAGAAAAATTATGTAACACATTCCCCTCATTAACATCTTTTATGGCATTGCCAAAATTGTAATAATAAGTTGTATTGGGTTCAAGTGTGTCTTTGATCCTGACCGTAAGCGTTCTTAATTTTGATTCTACAACCGGAAAAACAAATGGGGCAGGTGAAACAAGAAGATTTTTAAAAATTTCCTGTGGTTGATCAATATACTCGTCAAAAGTAAAAGTGATCGTTTTGTTATTAAAATTTTTACTTGAATCAGGTGGTGATACTTTTAAAAGCAGGGGAGGAAGAGAATCCCTATCACCGCCAGAGGGTGGTATCATGTTGGCGCAGCCACTTAGAACCACGATCTTCAGGATTGAAATGATTATGAGGAAACAAAGGAGAATTCTTTTCATTCAATAAATTTCTTCGGCTGCAAACTTAACCTGTTTATATTTAAAGGCTCTTTAGGGTTTCATAATAATCCTCTAAAACCTGCCTGCCGGCAGGCAGGTCGTGTTAATCCTGGTTCTCCTCTTCCTCTTCCAATTGATGTAATGCAATAGCAAGGTTATTTGTTTTAACAAAATTGCACCAGTGGCAATCTGGTTTACCACAGCCAATATAGAAATCCCTGTCCTGTATCTTTTGCCATACCATTATTATTTGTTGGGTCACAGTCTCGATATCAGCAGGGTCAATCACCAATTTTTCTTTTCTGTAATTTTTCTTTTTATCAGGTTCAATAAAATCAAATTCAGTGCTGACCACTTTCCAGTCTTTCTGTTCATAATTATCAACAAGTATTTTATAAAAAACCCCTTGCCTCCAATAGTCTCCGCCATTCGGCTCTTTGTCAGATGGACCTTTTAATTTTGGAAGTGCTTTATCAGGATCACCGGTTTTATAATCAACAACATTTACAGACTTGCCATCGAATTCAAGCTTATCAAGTTTACCTTTTATTGGAATTCCTTTTACCACAACATTTCGAATGTTGCGTTCAATAGCAACTATCTTATTAAAACTGGCTATACGGTTGTCATAATAATTACTTAATACTTCCTGTCCATATTCAAGGCGGCGGGCAAATTGTTCCTGGGTAAAACTTTCACGATGTCGATGCAGGTGCCATTCAAAGTCTGTAACAAAATTTTCTTTTGAAGGAAACTGTTCCTTGCCTCCATCCTGCATTTTTCTGAATAATTGCTCCAGTGCATAGTGAACTGCAGAGCCAAATTCTGTTGCTTCATTTTTTGGGGAAGGAATGCGGATCAGGTTCTTGAAATAAAATTCCAATGGACATTTAAGATAATTGTTCAATGCAGTTACATTCATTACAAATTTGTCCAATAAGCGATCGACAAAATCTTTTTCTATCTTTTCAATTTCAGGAGCTTCAACTTCTTCAAATTCCAGGGCGCTGAATTCAGATAATATTTCTTCACTGATAAAAACTTTTTCTGCTGGTAACAAATGCCTGTCAAGTATTTCTGCAATGAACATAGATGGTTCAAGGTCCTTTCCATCATTTTTAAAACGGCTAAAAGAAATAAAAAGATGTTTTTCAGCTCTTGTTAATGCTACATAAAATAAGCGTCGTAGTTCTTCATCATCTTTAGATCCTGGTTGAGAGGAAAACATGGTGTCCGGTAAACTATAACCACCGCCGGGTTTGCGTTTCTTTTCCCAGAAGGATGCATTGCAGCCCGCAAAAAAAACATATTCAAATTCCAATCCTTTAGAGCCATGTGCCGTCAGTAAATTAACTCCCTTATCACTTCCACTTACCTGTACTAATGGCAATGAAAGTTCTTCTTTCTCCATCAGGTCAATGATGTTTACCAATTGCTGCAATTTCATTGAAGCGTTGCGACGGGTTTCTTCTTTTACAAAATCAAATAAGCCAGTAAGTATTTGTAATTGCCAATGCTTATCGGGACTTTGCATGATGTAACTTAAAATGCCTGTTTCACGGATGATATTTTCAAATAACTGTTGAAGCGTGATATTCGGTACATCTGAGATCAATTTCTCTAAAATAAAAGAAGCCTTCTTTAGTCCCTCATGAACAGTAGTACTGAACAGATCTTTTGGTATTGCATTGGACTTTTCATGCAATAACCTTCTTAACGAAGTTTTTTCCGCATATTTCTTTTCTGAATTTTCTACACTCAGTTTGGCTATCTCAACTGCAGGAATACGGAACCAGTCAAAATGTAAAATTTCAAAAAGCATTTCATCGCCACCATAGGGCACATCGTGTTCGGCAGCCAGGTATTTTATGATTGAAATGATTTTTTTTGCTAATGGAAGTTCAAGTATGTTAATATTTCGTTTTGTATAAACAGGAATGTTTTTAAGTTTAAAATATTGCGCTAACTCACTGCCATATTTATTTTCTTTATAAATGATCGCGATATTGCCGGCGGGGATCCCTTCCTCCAATAATTTTTGTATCTGCAGAGTAAGATGGATCATTTCCTGCCGTTGTGTTTCATATTCTTTGATAACTGGAGTATGCGTTAATGTACTTATGTAATGATGCGATGATCTGAGGTCTTTGCTCAGACCCGGTAATTTCTGCACCAGTCTTTCAGTGTTTTTATCTATCAAAGTTTTTGAAATATCCAGGATAGGTTGAGTAGAGCGATAATTATTGGTGAGCACCACTGTCATCAGATCTTTTTTATAACTATCGGCAAAATTGATCATGTTCTCCACGTTAGCACCCTGGAAACGATAAATACTTTGATCATCATCACCCACGACAAATACATTTGGCTTTTCCCAATAATTAATAAGCAAACTAACAATTTGGTTTTGAGTGCCACTTGTATCCTGGTATTCATCCACTAATATGTAAAGAAATTTTTCCTGGTATCCAGCGAGTAGATTTTTATTTTCTTCAAAGGCTTTTATCACCCAGTTGATCATATCATCAAAATCATAGCGATTTCTTTTTCGCATCATTTGCTGGAAACGATCAAACTCATTAACAGCGGCCCGCAGTTTCTCTTTTCTTTCTTTTTCTTCTTCTATCTTGTCTTTCTTTAGATCACCCGCATTAAACTCTTTGAATTTTCTTTTGTAAACGAATTCATCACGGGTTGTAATATCAGCAATGTAGTCATCGATCTTTTTATTGATATACTCCGGTGTCCAGCCTTCTCTTTTCATTGCACTGAAAAGTTGCTGCAGGTTATTGATCTCAAAATAGACATCTCCCCGATATCGTTTCAGCAGGTGATTTTTCGGAAATGAATCAATGAGTTCTTTGAATAATTCAATTCTTTCGAGGTCGGAGATAGGATCAAGTGCTGTTTTTTCAAACAATGAAAGATTTTCCTGTATCACGTCATTACAAAAAGCATGGAAAGTGTAAATATTTACTTTATAAGCATCAGAGCCGATGAATTGCAATAGCCTTTTCCTCATGGCAACTACACCGGCATCTGTATAAGTAAGGCAAAGAATATTTTCAGGTTGCGCATCTGTTTCCAATAAAATTTTTCCCACACGACTGGCAAGAATTTGCGTTTTGCCAGTGCCGGGCCCGGCAATTACCATAACAGGTCCGTCAATAGTATCTACAGCCAACCGCTGCATTTCATTTAATCGTTCGTATTCTTCGCGAAATTTATTTTCTAATTTTTCCCTGATAAATGACATCTTGTTGAACTTTTCTTTTTGCAAATCGTTATTCAAACGAATTTAAATCAATAATCCGCATGGCAGTGCATTCTATTAAAACAGTTCAGAAAATCCCG